>CAJYHH010000861.1 GCA_913773825.1 Candidatus Sericytochromatia bacterium
TAAAGTCCGGCATCGTTCCGTCACGAAAGGCGTTAATCAGTTCATTAGTAAAGCGCTCAGACGAAATATACGTCACTCTAAAATCGGGCCGATGCTGTAAAATCTCATGGCCAATTGCCTGCATCAGATGGGTTTTGCCTAAGCCCACGCCCCCATAAATAAACAGCGGATTATAAGAGCTGCCCGGCGATTCTGCCACGCGGCAAGCTGTAGCATGCGGGAATTTATTATGTGAGCCTACAACAAAATTCTCAAAAGTATAACGTGGATTGAGATTGCTGACGGTCTGGGGGCGTTCCCGACCAGGAGCTGGTGTGCGTACAGGTGCTGTAGCAGCCGGTCGCGGGGCTTCAGTGGTCTGAACCCGGCTGACAATGTCCATGACAATTTCAGTTTCACCCAATACAGAGCGAACCGCATCCTGAAGAGGGGCCAAATAATCCTGGCTGATTTTGCGCAGGGCGAAGTTATTGGGCACACCCACGGTTAAACGCCCGTCCTCAACGTTAACCAGATGCATTTGAGTAGACACAAAAGCATAAGCGGGTTCGTTATTTAGGCGGGATT
The DNA here is from genome assembly GCA_913773825.1 of Candidatus Sericytochromatia bacterium. Lineage (GTDB taxonomy): Bacteria > Cyanobacteriota > Sericytochromatia > UBA7694 > UBA7694 > CAJYHH01. Next base: position 568 of record CAJYHH010000861.1, read on the forward strand.
CCAGGGTTTTGAGTATGTTTTGCCAAAGAGCTTCGTTGTTTTGATCCATCGATACATCCTCATTAGGGAGGGGTATGTTATCATATCTTCTGAGCGATCTCAAAGCAGTTTGCCGGGAAGCGATTTCCTGGCTCTAGCTGCCTATGTTTGTTTCTCATTGCCGCTCATTCAATTCTGATATAATCTGAATTAAATGTTTACTTAAATCTTCTTTTCTGGAAGGACTTCAGACTGTGAAACGCACATTTCAACCCAACAACCGCAAGCGCCATAAGACGCATGGTTTCCTGGTGCGGATGAGCACTGTCGGCGGCCGCCGCGTGCTTCGCAACCGTCGCCGTAAAGGCAGAAAGCGCCTGGCCGTCTAAGGCCGCTATGCTGCCCCGGCAGGAACGGCTCAGACATCAGCAGGACTTCGATCAACTCCGCGCTCATGGCACTACCCAGCATCAATCTCTGCTGCGTCTGGTCGTTCTTAGGGAAGACAGTGCCCGCCGTCTGGTGGGCTTTATTGTCAGCAAGCGAATCAGTAAAAAAGCCGTCGACCGAAACTTGATCAAGCGGCGGCTTCGTGCTGCTTATCGCTCCCTGAGCGCTGATCTGCCGGCCGGTACGCTGATGCTGTTTGTCAGCCGACCAGACTGTCTTCAGGCTTCTTATCAGGACCTTGAGTCCCAGATGCGAGTCCTGCTTGAACGCGCTGGTTTGCTGGCGCGTTCCCGTAAGTCGGTTAATCAGTCAGTTAAAACGGCTGAGAACCGAAAAACAACCGTGGTTCAGTCTTCTAAAGAATCAGGCAAAGAATCAGGAGCCCTGTCGTGCTGAGTCCCAGCCGACTGCTTTCTGAGTTTTTAATTGTTCTGCTCAAGATCTGGCAGTTAACACGCTGGGTCCGCCCTCCGGTTTGCCGCTTTACACCAAGTTGTTCGACTTATGGCATTCAGGCACTTCAGCGTTATGGCCCTGCTAAGGGAAGCTGGCTGGCTTTTAAACGCGTCTGCCGCTGTCATCCTTTTGATGCAGGCGGTTACGATCCCTTGGAATAAGCGCCGGTTTGCTTTGTTATTGTTTCATTTCCTGGGCACCGGCGAGCTGAACTTTATCCGTACCCACAGGTTTTAAAAAGTAGTTTAAATGAACCCGATTGATTTCCTCGTGCATCACATGATGCTGCCCATCCTCCAGAAGTCGTATGACATCGCTGGAAACTATGGTTGGGCAATTATTTTCCTGACGGTCATCATCCGGATGATCCTGCTGCCGTTAACCATGCAGTCTTATTATTCAATGAAAGCGATGCAGCAGCTCCAACCCAAGCTCAAAAAAATTCAAGAGCGCTATCGCAATAAACCCGAAGAGCTCAATAAGCGCATGATCGAGCTCTATAAAGAGCATAAGGTCAATCCACTTGGCGGCTGTTTACCGCTGCTGATTCAGATGCCTTTTCTGTTTGCGCTGTATGCATCCTTAACCAGTAAAGACTTTACGGCTCTTCTAAATGCTCCTGGCGTTCAGAAGGCTTTTTTGCTGTTCCCGGATCTGACTCATCTGGGCCTTAAAGCACCGGCTGCTGCTGGTGGTGCTATTTATTGGGAAAACGTCGCGCTGCTTGCTCTGTTTACGCTGACTACCGTGTTGCAGCAGAGAACCATGACGCCACCGCCATCACCCGATGCGGATCCGCGCCAGGTTGCGATTCAGAAGCAGATGTCCGTGATGATGCCGATTATGATCACGGCGATGTTCCTGATTATTCCCCTGCCGACCGGGATTTTCCTGTATCTGGTTGTCTCTAATCTGATCGGAATTCTCCAGTATGCTTTCCTGAATGCTCAGAGCAAGCGCCGTGAGGCCATGCAGGCTTCTGGACTGTCCAAGTCGACAAGCGGCAAGTATGATGACCTCGATGACGATGACACGTCATCTGTTTCAAACAAGTCTGGTAAATCCGGCAAATCTGAAACGGTTCACGTGAAAGCTGAAGTCGTCAGCGATTCTGACAGCCAGGGTGCGCTCAAGAAAAAAGGCGCCAAGAAAAAGAAGAAACGCAAATAAGCACTCCGAGGTATTGAGGTAATGCAAGTGAATGCCATTGAAAAAGAAGGCGAAACCGTTGACGAAGCTCTTCAGTACGCCCTCGATGAGCTCGAGACGGATTTAGAATCCGTTGAATATTCCGTGCTCGACGAAGGCAGTCCGAGTGAAGAAGACGCAGAAGGCAAACCTGCTCTGGTGCGCGTCTGGCGTAAAAATCCTGATGAAGTCGCTTTAGCTAAATCGGCTCTGAGCCAGATTCTGGCCAGCCTGGATATGCAGGCTGAGCTTGAGCTTAAGTACAACTGGGATGACAACAGCCTCAACATCAATATCTCCAGCGATGATGCTGGTATCCTGATTGGTCGTCAGGGCCAGACTCTGGATGCGCTGCAGTATCTGATCCAGCTGGTGGTAAACAGCAAAGATGTCAACATCGTGCTGGACGTTGCCAATTATCGTGAGCGCCATAAAGCCCATCTGATTGAAGTTGCTGAAGGCATTGCTGAGCGCGTTCTGCGCCGCCGCCGCCGCATCACTTTAAAACCGATGGATGCTCGCGACCGCAAGATCATTCACGAAGCGATCAAGCCTTTCCCCGAGCTGTCTTCCTCCAGCGTCGGCGTTGAGCCCAATCGTCGTGTGGTTGTGTCTCTTAAGCGCGCTGATTATAGCTCTGATCGCAGCAGCGAACGGGGTGAGCGTGGTGAAAGAGGCGAGCGCGGAGATCGCAATGGCGATCGGGGCGGACGTTCACGTTATCGCCACAGCCGCCATCGCTATCAGCATCGCTAAAGCTCTGCCTGAACCAGAGCTGAATGACACATCAGAACTGAATCTGAACTGAGTTAAACAAGTCAGTATGAACGATACAATTGCGGCGGTTTCGACTCCGCCAGGTAACGGTGCCATCGGCATTGTGCGCCTGAGCGGGCCTGAAGCCGCCACTTTGGCCCGTCAGGTTTTTCCTGGCGGGCCGAATCCATGGCAAAGTCACAGAGCCCATTATGGGCCGATTACCGATCCCCGAAGTGCAGAAACTCTTGATCAGGCTTTATTGCTGTATATGCAGGGTCCGCGCAGCTATACCGGCGAAGATATGGTGGAATTTCACTGTCACGGTGGACGTTTTTTAGTCCAAAACGTGCTGCAACTCTTGCTTGAAATGGGCGCCAGACCCGCTGAACCCGGTGAGTTTACCCAGCGGGCTTTTTTAAATGGCCGCATCGACCTGACTCAGGCTGAGGCTGTCGCTGATCTGATTCATGGCCAAAGCCGACCGGGTTTAGCTCAGGCTGCTCACCAGCTGGAAGGTCATTTATCTGAGCCGATTCGCGCAGTGCGCAAAGATTTAATTGCTCACTTAGCAACTATCGAAGCCAATATTGATTTTCCTGATGAAGTTGATCCACCGGATTTAGACCTGCTCAATCAGGGCTTAAACCGCGCGCGAGCTGAAATTAAACGTCTGCTTGCGACAAGTGACGCTGGTCGAATCTGGAAACAAGGTCTAAAACTGGCGATTGTAGGTGAGCCCAATGTGGGTAAATCTACCCTGCTCAATGCGCTTTTGCGCTATGAGCGCGCGATTGTGTCTGAAATTCCCGGTACGACTCGCGATACGGTTGAAGACGACTATAATCTGCGCGGGATTCCAGTAAGGATTATTGATACTGCCGGCATGCGCCAGACTCACGACACAATTGAGGCTATCGGGATAGAGCGCAGTCAAAAAGCAGTGGAACAAGCTGATTTAGTTTTAATTGTTGCCGAAACCCCTAAAGGTTTAAGTCCTGAAATCCGCGCTCAGCTTCCTGAATGGCGGCGTAAAGATCTGGTCTTGGTCTGGAATAAATCAGATTTAGGTGCCGTACCTGCTGATGCAGCTGATGCTGAATTAGCTGATTTGCCCTCAGCACATGTCTCTGCTTTAACCGGCCTGGGGCTTGAACAGCTTGAAAGCCTGCTGTATGAAACCGTGGCCAGCCATCACCAGCTTGAACAAAATATCACGATTAATGAGCGCCATCGTCTTTGTCTGCTGCGCGCTGATGACGCTTTATTTCGCGTGGCCGCTACAGTAGACGAAGACTTGCCGACTGACTTTATGGCGATTGACCTTAAAGAAGCTGTCTTAGCTTTTGGCGAAGTCATTGGTGAATCCGTCAGCGAAGAAATTATTCACGAAATCTTCCACCGCTTCTGTGTAGGGAAGTAACCCAGCTTTGCCGGGCTGTGGTGAGTTTTGGGTGGTGGGTTTAAATACAAAGATTTAAAACGAAGAATTAAAGGCGTAACAATGAAATGCTGCTTTTTCTTCTTGCACTCAAAACCTCACCACCCACCACTCACAACAGCGGGCTTCGCCCGCTTGTGACCTTCGAAACTTGGTGCAACGCTAAAATTGCGTTAAAC
>CAJYHH010000862.1 GCA_913773825.1 Candidatus Sericytochromatia bacterium
GGTTATCTGCAGCAGAATCAGCCAGAAAAAGCCTATGCAGCCCTTAATGATCTGCTTGAGCACCCAATCGCCAAAAACTCACGTTATCAGGCCTGGGCCTATTTACACCGTGGCCATCTTTCACAAAAACTGGGCCATGACCTGCGTTTAGCAGTTGATGATTTACAGGCCGCTCGTAGTCATATGAATGAAAGCAACACCACTGTGCGCCAGCGCTATACTATTTGTCTGGATCTGGCCTGGTGCCAGACGCGTTTGGGCGAATACGCAGAAGCAGTCGAAACCCTGAGCGTCCTGTTAGATAACCCGATGCCGCCTGAAATCCGCACCACGCTGGATAAAGGCCCAGAATCGATTTATGCCCTTCGGGCTTATGCCCATTACCAGTTACGTGATTATCGCGCTGCCATGAGTGACTTAGATCGTTCTGAAGGCGTCAGCGGTGGCTTTATGCCTGGCCTGGATCGCATGGATACCGCCCAGATGCTTTACACCTTTGCTGGCATTCGCGTCCAGTCTGACGATATTCAAGGTGCCTTTACGGATCTGGCAATGGCCGTTCGCCTTCAACCCGCTTTACGTGCCAAAGCTCGTAATGACAACATGCTGGCACCTTTGCGTGACCTGCCTCAGGTTCAGGCTTTTTTAGCCGAAGAACCCATCTCTGACTAAAGTCTTAAAACTTAAACGCTAAAACAGCAGCCACTGGTCAAACTTGGCACCAAAAATTGATTCGGGCTATACTCAGGCGAGATGAAGACTTTAACCTGCCTCACCCGCCCTGATTCACGCTTACAGAACCTGCTTAAAATCAGTTTAGGCTGTCTGCTGGGCCTGTCTGCAATCCTGTCGGCCCAATCAAGCCAGGCAGCTGAGACTAAGCCCGCTGTGATAACTGCACATGACGATATTTTTGCTGAGCTCAAGCGGGATTATCGGATTGAAATTGTTTATCAGAATCTCACTCAGACCTTTCATCCAGGCTGGCTCCAGCCGCCCATCAATGTCAAAGTTCAGGCACTTAAGCCCAGCAGTCTGCCCGATGTTCTGTTTGCGCTGGAGCAAGCGCTGGCAGCCTACCCGCCAGCAGTGATCACCCACAATCTTCGGCTAATCGGTCTGGCAGAACAACTGTCTTTTTACAATCAGGTCTATGGCGCAACTTACGTGCATTACAGTGTTTTAGACGAACAAGGTCTGCCTTACAAGAGTGATCTGTTTTTAGGCGCTTTTAGCGATCTGCCTGATTTTGATCTCAGACCTAGTCTGCTGAATCTGTTTCATCATGAGTTCA
>CAJYHH010000863.1 GCA_913773825.1 Candidatus Sericytochromatia bacterium
GAAGCCCATGCACTAGAACTTAAGCCCAAACTCTTAATCTGCGGCGCGAGCGCTTATTCCCGCACCCTCGATTTTGCTCGCTTCCGCGCGATTGCGGATAAAGTGGGTGCTTATCTGCTGGCTGACATTGCTCATATTGCTGGCTTAGTGGTGGCTGGTTTACATCCTAGTCCGGTTGGCCATGCTCATGTGGTCACCACCACCACCCATAAAACCCTGCGCGGTCCACGCGGTGGTTTAATTATGACCTCTGAAGCAGAACTGGGCCCAAAAATCGACAAAGCGGTTTTCCCTGGTTCTCAGGGTGGGCCTTTGATGCATGTGATTGCAGCTAAAGCTGTGGCCTTTTTAGAAGCGCTGCAGCCAGAATTTAAAGTTTATCAGCAGCAGATTCTCGACAATGCTCAGGCTCTGGCTGCCGGTTTACTTAAGCGCGATGTGCCTTTAGTCTCTGGAGGAACAGACAATCACCTGATGCTGGTGGATTTGCGCAACAGCGGCCGCACCGGCAAAGAGTTAGAAAAAGCGCTGGGCGAAGTCCATATCACCACCAATAAAAACACCGTGCCAAACGATCCCAAAAGCCCGTTTGTGACTTCGGGCCTGCGTCTAGGCACACCGGCTGTCACCACTCGCGGCATGGGCCCAGAAGACATGAACGTCTTAGCCCAATGTATTGCTGACATGATTCAAGATCCTGAAAGCGCTGAAGTGCGTGAACGTGTGATTGCAGATGTCAGCGCACTCTGTGCTAAACATCCTCTGTATCGCAAATAAGCTCTAAGCGCCTTTACTCTTTAGCCCTTAAATCGCTCCCTCAAGACATAAACTGTTTTGAGGGAGCTTTGTTTTAAAAGTCCTGAATCAGCAAGCCAACCCAGAGGGTCTGGTTAAGCAGGGCAATCACCTGGTCGGATAATCGGACAGACTCGATTGCTTCGGCTGGACCCCAAAGCAAAAGTAATTGACCGTTTTGCTCGCGGATTTCCACAGGTAGTGCACAGCTGCTGCGCTCGCGCATAATCACGTTAATCGCCAAAGTTGCTTTGCGCTTGGGTTCTGGAATGTCAAATTCACCAGCGGGCCAGCGTGAAGGGGGGATCATCAGATCCAGGTTGGCTAAACGACCGTGCTGATCAAAATCCAGCAGCACTTTGGCGCTCAGATCTAAGCCCAATGGCCAGGCTTCGCTTGTGTGACG
>CAJYHH010000864.1 GCA_913773825.1 Candidatus Sericytochromatia bacterium
AGCACTGCATCAGCTCAAGTCACGCGGGCTGATGACTGCCGCCGTCAGGTTGCCACCGCTGGTGCATGGCGCCGGAGATCGGCGCGGGCTTTTGCCACAATTGATTCACAAAGCCCGCCAGCAAAAACGGGTAGCCTACCTCGGCACAGGTCAGAATCGCTGGCCAGCGGTCCATCGTCAGGATGCCGCCCGGCTGCTGCGGCTGGCGCTCGAAGCTGGCCACCCGCAAGCCTGTTATCACGCCGTCGCAGAAGCGGGCATCCCCTTTCAGGCCATTGGCAGCCAGCTGGCCCAGAAGCTGGCTTTACCGCTGGTTGCTTTGCCGGATTCGGCTGCGGCAGGGTATTTTGGATGGCTCAGCGGATTTGTCGGGGTAGATAACCCGGTTTCTTCCCGGCTGACCCAGGACATGCTGGGCTGGCGGCCTACTGAACCCGATTTATTCAGGGATCTGAGTCAGGCCGATTATTTCTGACCCAAACTGAGAAGCTGATTGGGGCCAGAGATAACAAGTGAGTTATTCAGGATCAGCCAGCCAGTGACGCTGAAAATCCCCTTGAGGATCGTAGCGCTCAGCTTGACTGACCGGATCAAAGCGCCGGATCGGACGGGGATCGTTGCCAACCCCTGCCAGATACATCCAGTTCCCCCAATTGCTGCTGGCGTCATAATCAATGAGCTGATGCTCAAACCAGGCTGCGCCCCAGGTCCAGGGCAGCTGCAAGTCATGAATCAGATAGCTGGCGACGTTTTGTCGGCCCCGATTAGACATCCAGCCTGAGCGCATCAGTTCACGCAGATTGGCGTCAATAAACGGCTGTCCGGTGCGCGCCTGGCACCAAGCGGCAAAGCGTTCAGGGTCAGGCGTACAGGGCTTGGCAGCGTCTCGCAGGCCCTGGCGCATAAATAGTCGAGCTCCCCAGCGGGTCGCCACCAAGTAAAAATACTCGCGCCAAAGCAGCTCAAAAATCAGCCAATAAGTAGATTGATTGGCCCCAAAGCGGCTTTCGTGTTGACGGACTGCCGCATAGATCTGCCGAGGCGAAAGTGAGCCGTTTGCCAGCCAGGGCGACAGCTTGCTGGAATAAGCTTCACCCAGCAGGCCATTGCGCGTCTCGCGATAAGTCCGAATCAGGCTGCGGCCAAAAACATAATCGGCTAACCTGTTCAAACCAGCCTGCTCCCCCCCGACAAAGCGCAGCACAGCGCGCGGGTCATCTATAGGCGCTGGTAAACCCAGCGTGTCTAAATCAGGCCAATCCGTTGCAAGTACGTCTGGCAGCGGCGGAAAGGCCTCGCTGGCAGGCAAAGCAGCCGGGACTGACAGCTCCGGCTCGATACGATGACGAAAAGGTGTAAAGCTGGTGGGCAGATCTTTTAAAGCAAAGGGCAGACTCTCCAGACTCAAGAGCTGGATGCGATCATGGAGCTGAAGCTTGATCTTCAAGCTGGCCAGGGCCTGTTCAACAGCTTGGGCTTGCTGGGTTTCTTCGGGCAGGGCCTCTGATTGGGCAAACACAAAGTTAGCTCCGATCTGTTGCGCTAAAGTCGGCAAAACTTCTTCAGGACGTCCCCAATAGACCCGCAGATCGCTGCCTCGTGCCCGCAGATTAAGAGCCAGATCCTGAAGACTTTCAAGCAAAAAGCGCGCCCGCCAGGAACCCGTTTTGCCAAAGCCAAGCTTTAAAAGACAAAACTGATCCGGGTTTAAGACATACACCGGAAGCAAAAGCTGAGCATCCTGCGTCAGCCTGTGCAGAACCGGCTGGTCGTGAAGACGGAGATCCTGACGAAACCAATAAATCGCTTTCATGGCAGTTTCAGAACCCCCAGCAGCAGCAGTGAGCGCAGGCTCCAGGCCAGCGTCCGAATCCAGTTACTGAGCACCAGACGACGATGTAACTTTTGATTAAATGCCTGACTAAGGCCATTATGACAGGGAATCTGCAGCACGGCCGTTGACAACCAGATCACCCCGAGCAGGGCTAGCCCAGTCCCGCTCACCCAGGCATTTAAATAAGACGGCGCCAGCCCCAGCAGCGCAACTGTGCTTAACGCTTCAAGCAGCATAGGAGCCGCCACGACTCGCCCAGTTAACTGGGTATGGGTTTGTTCATAAGCCACAAAGACCTCTGCTGGGACGCGATTAAACAGCGGATAATGCACAATCTGCACAAACCAGATCAAGCCTGTCATAAACACGGTAGATGCCAGCTGCACAACAAACAAAGCCTGAGCAAGGTTCACGCCTGCCTCCGACAGCGCTCAGAGCAATAGCGAACCAGCTCCCAATCGCGCTCCCATTTTTTGCGCCAGCTAAATGGGCGCTGACAGATTGGACAGATTTTTTGCGGTAGATCGGCTTTGTGGACGGTTTTTTGTTTGGCGTTTTTCATAGATGTGTCTCTGCTTGTTACTATTGCCCGTGAAATACCTTTTTGCAAAGCCTTTAAGACTCCCTGCAATGGATGCCGTTGCGCCGCTTGCTCGATGTTTATGGATGACGACAAATCGATATGCGTAATCTGCCACACTTCTCATTTGAGTCTAAAAATGTGTACCCACAGGGCATAAACCAGAATCTAAAAGGCAGATAACATCAGGCTCTTTAGATTCCACATCAAGCGTTTACGCGGGTCGCGTAGCAAGTGCGGTAGGACACGATCCTTTACTTCACGATCCTTTACTTAAAATAACAGTGTGGCAAAGTACAAAGTGTCCTTGATGTCTAAATCAAAAATTCTTATATCAGTCGCCAAATAAGTGTTGCGCCTAATCACCACTGGTGTTTCTCAGACACCTAAATGAAGCGGATTTTAATCGTCATCAGCCTTGGGTTCAGACCCATTACGCCCTCAGGCCGGATCAATTTTATTCAGAAAAGTCTGAAGATTTCGAACCAGTTCTTGAGCATCATCGAAAGCCACATTTAATCCATATTTAGCGGGGTTGGCAATGACTGCCTTGGCTTTTGCCTTATAGAAATCCATTGCCAGATTGATTTGTGCCAGCTGAGTTTTTTTCCTACCTGGGCTTGGAATTTTAATATTGGATCCAGCGGACTGATATGGCAGGCCGTATCGCTTGCAGAGATGCCCCATCGCATTTAAAGTTTCACTCTTCTTCTTCATTTCGGGTTCCTTGTCAAACAAACCCATTTTAAAGAAATAATGCATCGAGCGCGCCAGACCTGTAAGATTGGCCTGTCGCTCTTTAATCGCTGCCTTTTCAGCCTCATAAGCTTGCTTTACCTGCTTGATTTCAGCTTCGGTCAGCGCTTTACCTTCCAGAATAAAGGATTTCAGCTCATGTTTTGTCATTGAGGGGTACAGCACCTCAACGGAGTCCGCCACAAGGTTAGAATCGGTCCAACGGGGGGTTTTGCCATAAATATGGCCCTGTGAATTAAAAGCCGTAAAATCCATCAGCAGATGTAATTCCTCACCAGGAATTTTAAGCGTCAGATCGGGTCGGGTGGTGCCGCCGAGAATATCAGTATCCTGATCCGTCCAGCTGACCTTATCACCGATCCAGGGAATCATTTGTTCTTGTTTATGGGTATCCGCTTTTAAGAGCTGATAGGTTCTTTCCTCAATCAGATAACCGCCAAGTGTACTCAGCATCGCAACAGATTCGCTGGCGGCAAACTTGGTGCTCTCGGCGTTGGGATCGGCATGGGCGGTCATACGCGCTGTGATAAATCGCTCGTCAGCACTGATCAACGGATCAACGCCTTTCTTTTGATCAAGTTCATAAGCATTGTCGGCATCTTCCTGGGCTTGAGCTAGCTCTTTGTCATAATCAGAAGAAGGTCCCTTTTTGCCAATCGTCAACACGCGCTGTAAATCATAAAAGACGGCGGAGACTTCCGTCTCACGATTAGCCGGTACAGGCAAGTTATCCGACAACTTATACGCTTTTTTAACTTGATCCCACTGATTTTTGAGCAGACATTTGCGGGCATAGTGTCCCTTTGAGACGTCCCAATCCGTAAATTGCGTATTTTTGAGTTCTTCATAAGCCATCTGAGACTTTCGCGAAACAACCTGAACAAACTTGTCAATCTTAAGATCGAGTTCACGGGCTTTTGGGCTGTTGTCAGGCGGATGTCCTTCGGAGCGGTAATGCAGAACCGTCGTCTGCTTGTGTAAAAACCCTCTGGTGATATCATCGCGAAACTTAAAGGGCTCTTTACTGGCCAAAGGCTGAAAATCCGAATCAAAGCTCGGTGTAAACATCACCCCACTCAGTGACGCGCTCTCGACTGATTTGCTCTGGAAAAGACTCTGGGCGGCCTGTCCAAGAGCTTTAACCTGCTGGGTCGGCATCTGGTCATTTAGAGCCGTCATCAGCTGACCCAGGGGTTCAGCCAACTTCAGATGCTCATCAGATCCAAGCTGATTAAGTCGATAAGCGACCCCAAGTATTTGACGGCAGGCCTGCATCGCCACGTTACCCTGGCCCAGGGCCGGGTTGCTGTGATTGTCTTTAAGGGCCTGAACAGCCAGACTGCCAAGCTTCTCAGCACACATCAGCAGCTGATCCGCCTTGACTGAAAACGCTGCTGCCAGACTCATTAACTGGACGCTTGCGCCTGGGTCAGTCGCCGCAAAACCTTCAGACAGACTGATCAACTGAGCAGGATATTCAAGCGCCAGCTGATCTTTGGGCACGTAAACCCGCGCCAGCTGCATCGCATCACGCAGGAGTTCGGTATCCTTGCTCTCTCCAGCAGCCTTAATCACAAACAGCAGTCCCTTATTGAGCTCAGGCAGCAGCTCTGATCGTTTTGTGGGCGCAAGGCGAATGGCGTCAAGGCTCTTGCTCAGAGCCTCAAGACATTTATCTGGATCCTCGGCTGAACTCAGGCTGGCGCTTTTGAGCCATCCAACAGCCAGGGGTTGAGCCAACTCAGCGGCTTTTTCAGGCGCAACAGGCTGAAGCAAGCGCGCGATTTCAAGCAGATCCTCGGTCGTCGGAGTCGGAGGACGCTTACTGGGTTCAACGTCAGACGCAAAAGGCAAGGTCGTAAAACGCGGCAGATGAGTGACCAGCAGATCACGGCCAACGTTTATGAGCGGCGTGGAATCATGGCGGCTGAGAAGATAACGGGCCCCATCAAGAATCAACTGATTGGCAGCCTGATACAGACTGGGATCTGGAGCTTGCTGCTCAGCATCCAAAATGTGCTTGAGCTGGGTAATCAGACCTTCGACCTGATGCTGTTCGACAGCAAAACGAGCGGTCTGAACCATGCTATCAAGTACCTCGAGTTTAAACGCCGGCTGATGTAAGGCAAAACCTGGGGAATCTTTCTGAATGCTTATATGAGACGGTAGCTGCATCAAAGCATTAAGCTGTTTGCTCATTTCCATCAGTTGATCATTGGCAGCCTTAAGCGCCCTGGTATCATTAGAGCGCGCCATCACAAAGGCCGACTGCAGCAAATTATCCTGAACGTGTATCAGATTCTCAACGCCAGAATCGATATGATTCTGAACCGCTATTAGCTTATCTAATGTTTCTTGGCCTGCTGGCAAGCCCTCTTGCTGCAGCTTAGAGATTAAGCCTTTTTGCTTGCCAACGAGCTCATCGACGTGCTGATTCAGCAGGGTCTGAAGTTTAATCTGCATCTCAGCTGCTGTTTTAGAGACCAGAGCGGCCTCTTCGGGCTGAACAGGACTCAAATGTGCAGCCAAGTCATTAAGGGTGGCAGCTATGCCTTGAGCCTGCGTAAAATCAGGTTTGGCCAGATGGGCTTCGAAACCTTTTTGAGCCAGAAGCGAAGCTTTGTCAAAAGGAAAGGGCGTTTTAAGCAAACTGTTTTGTTCAAGCTTTAAAATCCGTTGGCCCAGCTCAAGCACGTCCTGAGCGTGTTGCCTGAGATACTTAGCATCATCAGAGCCACTGATATCACTGAGCAAACTGATCACCTGCTCACTGGCTTTTGGCAGATCCCGCTGTAAATGTTTCCAGGCCAGCGGTGAGCTTGTGGCCGATTCAAAAGCATCCAGCACCTGGGACGACAAATCGGCGGGATGTAAAGGATCCGGGCGCTTAGCAAAAGCAGCCTCAAGCCCCTTTTCCATACACCAGAGCGCATCCTGGCGAGTAGCCGGCTGGGTGTCATAAAGACGTGAAAGTTTAAACAAGACCTCCTGATCAGCGACCGTAACGGCTTCTCTGGCGGCAGCATCCATAAGAGGGCGGGCATCATGCGGCCGATTCATCTGGTTCCAGAGCATACCCGTTTCGAGCAAGAACTCAGCTTTACTGGTCGTCTTAGACGGCATCATAACAAGCTCGTTCTGGACACTTTCTAAAACCTTATCTGTATCTGGATCATTATTCAGGCGCAAAAACTCAACAGCTCGCAGCTGATAAAAGATCCGGTCCGGGCCTTTAGTAGCAGTATCAAAAACCTGCTTGATTTTACTCAGTGCCTGGTCAGGATCTGTCCCTTTTAGCATATAAGCTTGCTGGATCAGGAGCTCTTCAGGACTTTTAACCTCTGCTAGCTTATCAAAGTGTCCCCCGCCGAGCAGACGGCCATGAGAATCAAGTTTATGAGCAAGGGTGATAGCTTTGTGAGAAAGTGTGCTGTCAGGCGCTTCAGCCAGAAGCGATTTGACTCCGCTAAGCAGTTCACGGGCCTGATCTATCTGACCACGAGTGTAGAGCTTGTCTGCCATTTCAAGTGCTTCACCCAGGCAAGCTTTACGCATGCTTTCAGATTCAGCACCGCTGGCCTGTCTGAGTGCTTGTTGTCCGGCTCCAAGTGGCCCGGTATTTGCTTGAGGAAGGTCCTGCTGGAGCTTAGCTATTGCAGCTTGCAGGCCTGAAGGTTTAACAGACGGCACAGATCGGCGCAGTTGGGCGGGTGTACGCTGGTCAATCAAGGTGCTGAAATTTTCTTGCTGTTGCTCAAACGGCGGCAGTCCGGCATCTGAAGTCTTTTTTATAGGGAGTGTAAAACGGGCCGTTACAGGAGCGGTCGGCTCCGATTTGAGGGATGGCGTTTTGGGCTGGCTAATCGGTACAGTCTGAGAAGGCAGTTGATTGACAGGTTTGAGCGCAGATAGAGGGTTAGGCATAATCAGCTCCTCGAAGATGCTTGATGTTATCATGTTTATAAGTTAACGTACAGTCAAGACGGGCTAAATAGATTCAGCGTAAAACAAGCAATTCAGTCATCATCAATAAATTTCAGTTCTAAATAAGATGGATCTAAACAAAGTAACTGTAATAGAGAACGTAATAGTCTTTTATTTAATGACAGAGGTTTAGAAATATTCCCAGGCTGTCTATCTCCCTCAAATTCACAATCACAAGAATTATTTTATTTAATTTACAAAATAAAAATTTATAACAGACTGAAAATCCTTTCTATCCCGTAGTTTAAGAGGCTTTGGGATATCTAAAAAAAGGATGCAAGCTTCAAGTTGAC
>CAJYHH010000865.1 GCA_913773825.1 Candidatus Sericytochromatia bacterium
AAAAAGTCTTTTATCATCCAAGCTTGCGCCACGACGCCTTGCTTGGGATTAATTCATTAGGTGAATTGCTTTGGTACTATGGACGCGAAGCTGAGCGTCAGCTGTTTCATCCTTCACGGATTCATGACCTGGGCTCAAGCTTATTAGTCTGCGACCGCGACAATGATCGGGTGCTTGAAATTGATGTCTATACCCGTGAAGTAACGCGTAAATGGTCAGGGACGCTTTTACGTCCTGCAGCTGCTGCGTTGACGCCTGAGGGCTTATTGCTTGTGGCTGACCCAGGCAATCAGCGACTGGTTGTAATGGACGAAACGGGCCGTGAGGTCTGGACGCATGGTGTACCAGAAGAAATTATGAACCCGACCTGGGCTGAGTTTACGCCTGATGGCAATATTCTTTTTGCTGATGCTGGCATGCATCGGGTCTACGAGCTTTCACGCGACGGTACTTTAGTCTGGAAACACGGCAAATGGCGCAATCCAGGCGCCACACCTGATCAATTGGATTCTCCGGCTTGTGCCCGACGTTTACAAGACGGCACAACGCTGATTGCTGATACGGGTAATCGTCGTCTGGTCTGGATTCGTCCCGATAATGAGCCATTAATGTTACCTCTGGAAGCCTATAATTTTGACCCTGAATATATTGAACTGCTTGAAAGCGGTGAGATTTTAGTCAGCTCAAGTGCTCAGGATCGTTTAATTAAACTCAATCGACGCGGTGAAATCACCTGGAAGGCAGAAATTAGCTTCCCTCATGCCCCTGAGCTGGTGAATCAGCCTCATTCGGCACTTAAAGATCCGGGTGAACGCTGGATTTTAGACTTTGATCGTTTGTCTGAGCTAGCTTCTGAGCCCATAACTGAAGTGCACGATGAAGCACGACCTGAAACAGAAGTTTCTGATAATACGGCTGCAGAACTCGTCTTGGCGTGGGGTGAAGACGCCCCTGAAACATCTGTGATTGAGCCGCCAGCTGAGGCTTTATTAGAAGCGGATACGGGTGTTGATTTGCTGGATGAGGCACTTGATGATTTACATCAGGATTTAAATCAGGATCACCAGGCTGCCAAGGCACAGGAGCTTTCACACGCAGATCTGGTTGAAGCTCTGCCTTGGGCTGATTTGGGCTTGCTTGATGAAGCCCTGGATTCAGATGATACCTTGTTGTTTTCAAGTCGGGCCAACCAAGCGGAGTCTCAGCCAGGAGAGGAACTAACCCAGACCGCTGATATTCAGTCAGATTCTCTAAACGCTCAAACAGCTTATTCAGCTCATCAGAATGAGCTGGATGAGTTTGACGCTATTTTTAATCCGCCTGCGCCCGTGTTCGCGTCAGAGTCTCAAAAGAGTTATCCAGATAATCCTGATGATTTAGGCGCGGCTTTAGATCAATTATTTGAAGACGATGCCTTTGGTCCTTTTGCCCCGGTTGCTGAAGCACCTCCGATGAGTTCAGATGGCATAAATACCCGCATGATGCCGGGCTTAGCCTCTTCGACTCAGCTTTATCAAAATACGTCTCATCCAACTCGTATCTTGCCGACCCAATCCTCGCCAACCATTCCTGTAGAAAAGGCGCCCTGGGCTGAACTTGGGCTTGAAGATTCTGATACAGCGCTTATTCAGCCTGCTTCATCCGTCTATGATCAGAATCCCTATGAGCAAGAAGCACCAGACGACTTGGCCTCAGCTTTAGATATGTTCTTTGATGACTTGGAGCCTGCCGCCCCCTTTGCGCCCTCTTCACTCTCAAAACCAGCGCCCTTACCTGTACCTGAACAGGTTCAAAACCCGACAACCAGTATTGTGGGGCAGCCTTCTCCCGCTACAGAAATTTTTGGTGCGCCGGCTCATTCAACGCGAGCGGTGCCAAATCAATATATGCCGACACGTGTATTGCCGTCGATGGGGACCATTCCTTTGGCAGATTCACCCTGGGCCGAGCTAGGGCTTGATGCCCAGACAACAGAAACGAATCCAGAGTCTACACTCCCTAAGCCACCTGGTCCGGTTGAGCTTCCGCCCATGTCCTCAGGCTCAGGCTGGAGTGATGAGGATTTTGATTTTCTTGATCAGCTGGAATAAACACTGAGAATGTTTTTTAGATCAAGAAAAGCCAGAGAACAACTCTGGTTTTTCTTATAGATAATGGGCGGTCTCTGATCAAACAGCTAGACAGCAAAAAAGGCCTGCGGGAAACAGGCCTCAGGGATTCGAGTAAGGCATAGTTCAACAAAAGGGATTGATCTATGCCATATCAAACAGAAAAACACAATATGCTGAAACAAGTAACCAAGAAAAACTCTAACACGACTTTGCACATCGTATATCGGAGGAACAATCTCGATTTGAAGTTGTTCTTCAGCTGTTTAATAGCATAATCGAGTTCATCTGTATCGTCAATTCAATTTGATGGATTATTATTAAAAATAATTTTATTATAAATAATTATTAGACGTAATTTATGGTTGTAATTAAACAGTGTCATCAAAAATTATTTTGTTTTTTTAATTAAATGATAT
>CAJYHH010000866.1 GCA_913773825.1 Candidatus Sericytochromatia bacterium
CGATTTTTATGATCTTGAGCTGATGGAAATTCTCAGTGCCCCAGACTGGGCCTGTCAATTACAGCGCATGCAAAGTGAGCTTTTTAGCTGCCAGGAGCAGCAGAGTCACTATGGACTATTCTGGATTGACGAGCTGCAGCAGGGCACACTTGAGCTGGATTTTATTCACTACACGCTTAAACCCCAGAGCTGTGTTTTTTGGGCGCCTGGCCAGATCTGTAAATTAGAACTCAGACAATTCAAAGCTTGGCGTTTAGACTTTGGCCTTGATACGCTCTGCCAAAGTGGTCTTAACGACCAGCTGCTGAGTGAACTGGGTCTGTTTATGCCTTTATCTGAACAGCCGATGCTGCAACTCAATGAACCAGATTATGCCGAAATGACCATGCTTTGGCAGGTCTGGGATCAGGATAATGCCAGGGAGCGGGTTTATTCACGTCAGCTTAGCGCAAGTTATTTACGGCTCATACTGCTGCGCTGCGCCCGTTTGGTTCCTGCACGTCAAGCTGCTGAACCCATTACACCAGAGCTCTGGACCCGTTTTAGAGAATTACTTGAGCAGCATTTTCGCCACTGGCATCAGGTCTCTGACTATGCCAATCAGCTGGCGGTTACGCCTGGGCATCTCAATGAGTTAGTTAAACAGGCCTGTGATCGTTCAGCCAAACAGCTGATTCAAGAGCGCCTGATGCTGGAAGCCCGTCGTCAGGCCTGGTTTAGCCAGTCTTCGCTTAAAGAAATTGCCTATGAGCTGGGCTTTGAAGATCCCGCTTATTTTAGCCGCTTGTTCAGACGCTGCAGCGGCCAGAACTTTTCAGACTTCCGCGCCAGCATCCGGGAAATGTCCAACACCTGACGGGCTTTGTCCATCGCTTGAGGGCCCTTAGGCGCTTATGCTAATGACAACGAAACCGAAAAGGAAGTAAACCAAATGAAAAGCGTCCTCCACAAAGCTGACAGTCGCGGTCACGTCAACTTCGGCTGGCTCAACAGCCACCATACTTTTAGCTTCGGCAATTATTTTAATCCTGAGCGAATGAACTTTGGGGTCCTGCGTGTGCTCAATGATGACGTTGTCAGCGGCGGCGGTGGGTTTCCGCCTCATCCCCATGACAATATGGAAATTATCTCGATCCCGCTGCACGGCGACCTGGAGCATAAAGACAGCATGGGCAATACCCAGGTGATTCGCCAGGGAGATGTTCAAATCATGTCTGCTGGCACCGGTGTTCGACACTCTGAGTACAATCACAGCAAAACAGATCCGGTTAACTTTCTGCAAATCTGGATTATGCCCAAAGAGCGCCACATTGAGCCCCGTTATGCTCAGCAGAGTTTTCCAGCTGAAAACCGTCAAAACCGCTTTGAGCCGGTTGTTTCAAATCGAACTGAGAGCAATGGCGCAGTCTGGATCAATCAAGATGCCACCTTTTTACTCGGCAGCCTGGAATCGGGCTTTGAAACCGAATATCGTCTGAGCGCTCCCAATCATGGACTGTATATCTTTGTGCTTGAAGGTGAAGTCCAAGTAGGGTCTGAAACCCTGAAAAAGCGCGATGGCCTAGGCCTTTGGGAAATTGACGCAGTCAGCTTTAAAGCCATCTCACAGGCAGAAGTGCTGCTGATGGATGTGGCGATGAGTTTGTAAGGGCTCGTAGCTGGTCGCTAGTGGCTGGTCACGGGTAGCTCGTAGCAAGTAGAAAAGATAAAGCCCGCAGGATCATTAGATCTCTACGGGCTTTGTTCTTTTTTGTTTTGGTTGTTTTTGCCTTTAGCTACTGGCAACGAGCCACGAGCTACTCGCTTTCCAAGGGCTTAAACGGCGGGGCGGCCATATAGTCCTGCTTGCCAATTGAGACGCCATTATTGCGCAGAATTGAATAAGCCGTGGTGACATGAAAATAGAAGTTAGGCAGAGCAAAATTGTGAAGATATTCATGACCCATCAGATACAGATGGGGTAAAAAGCCCAGCACAACGCGACGATCTGAGGCATCTGTGAAGTCATCTTCTTTAAATGAACGCAGATAATCAACCGTGTGCTCAATCCGGGTTTTAAACTCAGCAACGGTCTGTTCAGTGTCAGGGTGGCTGGGTGCTTGCTGGCCAGCAAAACGCGCAGCGGCAAATTTAGCGTTATCACAGGCCACTTGAATCTGTTTGCCTAAAGAAAACTGATCAGGAGCCAGTCGGGCATTCAGCAGATTGGCGATATCAAATTTACGTTCTTCAGAATAAGCTTGGGCCTTATCGAGTAGCTCAGAGAGTTTTAGCAGCGTGTTGGCAAACTGCTGAATCGTTTCAAAATACATGGTCTTGTCGTAGCCTCCTGGCATGGGAATGCGCCAAGCATACTCCCCCTGCAGACTGACGACAAGGTGCTGCTTGCCGAATAAACATTGGGCCTGTAATCTGATTCAACTCAATGAGAAACGTGATAAATCCTAACCAGATGAATAAAGTGCAAAAACTCCTGACAGTGTGTCTAAGTCAGCTAATTCTGACCGCCCTTATTACGTCTAAAACCCAGGCACAGACAGATTCTTTGGCAAATGTCATGCAAGAACTGGGACGACAGTCAAATCCTGTTGAATGGCTTAAGCAGCAGCAGACCCGGCTAAAAAACGATCCAGATCTCACTCGCCGCCTGAGTCTTGAATTATTAGCTGAAAGCTTAAGAACCAGCCCACAGCCCTGGCCTGTTCAAGCAGAACAAGCACTTGAAACCCTACTCCAAATTCAGCCACAGCCAGATATTCAAGAAGCTTTGCACCCCAATCTGTTTACAGCCCAAACTCCTTTGCGGCAAATGATCACAAACGCCCAAGCGCTTAAACAACAGCGATCTTTGACACTCTACCAACAACAACTCAATCAATGTTATCGCTTAAATATTCTGAGCTGTCAGGCCGAGATGCAGTATCAGATTGGTCAACAGTCAGAAATACCAGAGGAAGACCGTCTAGCGGCATTTCAAGCTGGTCAGGAGATAGCTAAAAAAGCAGGCCATGTACCCCTTTCTCTACTCAATCAGATGAGCACAGCAATGTATGAAGACTATCTCGATGATTATGGCTCAGATATTTTAATGGAGGTAGATAAAAGCAGTCAGGAGAATCATCTGACTCAGATCGAGGCTATGACAGAACTAGAATGGGGCCGTTATCTACGAGATATTGACTATGAGCCAGAAGAGGCCCAAGCTCACTTTGAAAAATCAGCTGCCCTCTTGAACTCACAAACACATCAGGCTCAGATTAATTTTGAGATTGGCAAAAATCACCTGGAAATAGGCAATTCAGCACGCGCTCGAGTGAGTTGGAATCAAGCATTGGCATTGTTTACGCCAGAACAGAATCAGGTCCTTTATCAACAGCTGATCGAAGAATTGGCGATGTCTTACCTTGGCTCAAATAGTCCTGAGTCGGCTGTGCCTTATTTGCAAATCCTGATTAACCTATTACCTCCAGACAGCGAAGCCCGCAACCTTCAGAAAATTCATCTCGCCCAGGCTTTGCATCAGATCGATCCAGCGCAAAGTTATCGTCTAGTCAAAGAAGTAAATACCAAACTTCAGAATCAGCCTGTATCAGCAGATTTTCAGACATGGCTCAAGCTTTCTGATTATTATCACCGCTTTGGGCAATCACCCAGCGCAACAAGT
>CAJYHH010000867.1 GCA_913773825.1 Candidatus Sericytochromatia bacterium
GGGGGTTTCCGCGAATTGGCAGCTGGTTTTTTCGCAATTTGCAGGGAGAGCGCACCAGTCAATTTTTATTTGTGCTGGCGCTGGTCTTTTTAGCGGCTTTTATGGCCCAACTTGCAGGTGTCGAACCGATTATCGGGGCCTTTGCCGCAGGCCTGGCTCTCAATCGCCTGATTCCCCATTCTTCAGCCTTGATGTACCAACTTGAGTTTGTTGGCAACGCGCTGTTTATTCCGTTTTTTTTAATTGGGGTCGGCATGTTAGTCGACTTAAGCGTCTTAACCCGTGGCCCTGAAGCCCTGATTGTTGCTGGCACACTGACGGTGGTCGCAGAACTGGGCAAGTGGGTGGCTGCAGCCTCCACCCAGCTGCTGTTTAGATATTCAGTTAATCAGCGGAATTTAATCTTTGGCCTGAGCTCAGCTCATGCAGCAGCTACCTTAGCTGTGATTCTGATTGGCTATGATTTAAAAATCCTGGATGAAAATGTTCTAAACGGCACCATTGTGCTGATTTTAGTCACGTGTTTAGTGGCTTCGTTTATGACAGAACGCGCCGGTCGCAAACTCGCTGTTGAAGCGAACAATACCCCCCCGGAACCCAGCGAAATCCCTGAAAAAATCCTCGTCCCGATCGCCAATCCCCATACCATGGAAAAACTACTTGATTTTGCCGTGCTGATTAAAGGCGCAAACACTGCTGAGCCCGTTTATCCACTGGTTGTGGTCCAAGACGATGAAGAAGCCCAGACTCGAATGGTGCAAAGCCGAAAAACCCTGGAACAAGCGATTCAGCACGCCCGGAGCCTGAACACCCAGGTAACGGTGACAACCCGGATTGATTTAAACGTACCCGGTGGAATCGCTCGAATGGGTCGAGAGCTGGGTGCAACCGCCATTGTGCTGGGCTGGAGCGATAAAATTACGGCCTTTGACCGTTTATTAGGCACTAAATTAGACAGTTTGCTAGAACATACCTGGCAGATGCTGCTAGTCTGTCATTTTATTTATCCGCTACACACCATGCAGCGTTTAGTTGTGATGGTGCCTGACAAAGCCGAAGTCGAGATTGGCTTTAAGCTCTGGCTGCGTAAACTGATGCGTCTGGCCCGTGCGATTGAAGCAGAGCTGGTTCTTTATGCTTCAGACAAAACCCATCAGGCTCTGCGGCACGAAATAGACGCTCAAACTCAGCCGATTAATCTACAGCAGCTATCTGATTGGGAAGACTATCTGGAATTGCGGCTTGATCTGGATGATTTATTGGTTTTAGTCAGTGCCAGGCGTGGAACCGTCTCGCATCTTAGCGGGATGGAAGGAGTTAATACCCGGGTAGCGCGCCACTTTCAGCAGCATAACTTTTTACTGCTTTACCCTGAACAAAGCCCTGTAGCTGAAATCCCTAAGTTTTTAGCCGAGCCCCTAGAGCCTTAAAAAACTCACTCAAACGCAAAAGTTGTCAATAATGTTGCCTAAGTTTTTTGATTCGTTTATACCAGATTCATATTCTCTTAATATTTCCATGTTAAAAATAATAATAGACCAGGTAACAAAGGATTCGTAAAAACAGTCCACTGGTTAGCCCATCAAAACTCTAGCGAAGGCCCTCGTGGCCTTTTTTTTATTGGTCAAATTGCTTAGGGCATTGACTAAAGCTTAAATTCCCCCTATAAAACCCGCCTGTCACAACCCAGCATAAAGGCCCATCAAATGATGGGCCTTTAAAGTTTAGTCAAAATCTCATTACCGATTCAAGATTCACCGGTTCTCTACTCACCCAAAGGGAGAGTCAACGGTTCATCCGGTGTGGGTACCGGCCCTTTGCGCTCGAGGGTTTTAAACTGAGCAATTTCACGATCAGTCACTTTATTACCGCGTGAGCTGACTGATTTAACCCGCATCTTGGCAAAGTCTACCAGCTGGCTATGAACTCGCATCCGCGGTGCGGGCTTTAAGTCCAGTTCAATTAACGGATCGGGATCCACACTAAAATACAGCAGCTTGCCGTCATCAGGCAGATAAGGATAATCGCGATTAAGAATAAACTTACTGACCACAAAACGTTTCATCCAGGCCACCCCATCGCCATCTGTGTAAATCACAGACGCCACAGGTTGATTGATCTGGCGATCAAAATGCAGCAGCTTTTCGGGCAAATACAGTTTATTCGGGATATCAATCACTTTAAAGTAGCCCTCATAAAAGAGCACCAGCTTATCAAAACTAGAGCAGGGGACTAAACGCTCTGACTTAATATCTGAGCCAATATACTGGCTTTCAGCGTCAAAGCCGACTTTAATATCCTGAACCGCCACTTCCGCCACATCGACTACATCAAAAGAAGCTAAAGTGGTCCGGCGCGGGTAAGCACTGCCATAGCGATCAATCAGGCTTTTGAGATACTTAATCGCAAATGGCGTTAAGTGAGCCAGATTATAACGGACTTTGTCCATATCTGTGGCAATCTGCGCTAATTCTGTCCGAGCTTTATCTGAGTCAAAGCGGGTAATCCGTCGAATCGGAATATTCAGCAGCTTATCAATGCTGGAATCCGGAATCGGAATATACTGCTCGTCTAACATCGGTTCAAGGGTCTGACGCAGCATATTTTTTAAATCATCTAAATCATCAGCTTCTTCTAAAGCCTGATAAATCTTGTTTTCAATAAAAATCTGCACTAAAACCAAATCCCGATATTTACGCCGCAGTTTTTCAAGCTGAACTTCAAGTTCGCGCTGCAGCGTCTGGCTCAGCTGGGCAGTATTTGCAACCAGAATGTCATGAACATCGCGTTCAACCGGCTGGCCGCCTTGAATCACAATCGGATTGAGGCTGAGTGAGTTTTCGCAGTCCGTATACAAAAACAATCTGGGCAATTGTTCTTCAGCCTGAACCCCATGCCCCATTTTCAGCTCAATTTCGACTTCTTCAGTGGTGTAATCATTAATCGAAGCAATTTTAAGCTTGCCACGGGTAATGGCATTTTCAATCGAAGTCAAGAGCGTTTCAGTGGTCATCCCAAACGGAATCTCACGAATCACCAGGGTTTTAGGATCTTTGATTTCAACATGAGCCCTGACCCGCACTCGGCCTTTACCACGCTGATACTGACTGACGTCTAACATCCCACCCTGCATAAAGTCAGGATAGATTTCCCAGTCTTCACCTTTTAAAATATGAATCTGGGCCTGCAATAACTCAACAAAGTTATGCGGCAAAATTTTAGTGGCTAAACCCACCGCAATCCCTTCAACTCCAGACATTAACAGCAAGGGCAATTTAGCCGGCAGCTGAACGGGCTCTTTATTACGACCATCGTAGCTATCTTCATACTGAGTAATTTCAGGATTAAACAGGGTCTCACGGGCTAGAGGACTGAGCTTACATTCAATGTATCGGGCAGCAGAAGCGGGATCACCCGTCAGGACATTGCCGAAGTTTCCCTGTTTCTCAATCAGGTAGTCTTTTTGGGCAATATTTACCAGGGCGGCTTCAATGCTGGCGTCCCCGTGGGGATGATAACGCATGGTGTGACCAACCACATTGGCCACTTTATGAAACTTGCCGTCGTCCACTTCAAACAAAGTATGTAAAATACGTCGCTGAACAGGTTTAAGTCCGTCTTCTAAAAACGGAATGGCGCGGTCCTTAATGACATAGGACGCATACTCAAGAAAATTGCTATCGATTAAGGCCTTGAGGGATGTATCTAGTGTGCTCATACAAACATTGTACAGGAACATACACCTGGCTGGTAGCTAGTGGCCAATCGCTTGTCGCAAGAATTCTAGCTAGAAAAACCAAAGCCCGTTTGTGTTTTGTTAATGGCTACAAGCTGCTGGCAAGCAGCAAAAAATACAAAGGTCCCCCGCCCTTTATTTTAAGACCAGATAACGAGGTACGGGGGACAGATATGCCACAGCCATTGTAACCTATTTAGCTCTATGATCCTAATTAATGTTCGGAATCCTCTAATAGACAAGCTTTAAAAAACAGATCAGGCCTGGCTTTTACCAAGCCAGGCCTAAAAAATTTACGCTAAAGCGTTTTTTCCATTAACTAACATTATTCAATGGCGATCCCGATAATCAGACCGTTAAAGCCGATGTTTTCAATCAGAGTGGCAGTACCGTTTGCCAGATTGAGACTATAGAGCCCTGACACATTGGCCCCACCGACTCTTAAAGCGGCAAAAGCAGCGCTATCAGAGCTGATATCAAAGCCCACTTCAGCGGATGTATTGACTCCCAGCCCACCAATTGTTGAAAGCTTACCTGAGTTGGGGTCAGCCAGTTTAACTAAGGTATCGCGACTGGAATCAATGGCGTACAGCTCTGTTGAAGGCGCGTTGGGAATACTATTCGTATAAGCCGTACCGGTAATCTGAGGCACAGCACCGGCATTTGCATCCCCGTCTGTATAAGCCAGCTGTGTATCAGTTGCAGCAACTGCACCGGTTACAGGGTGAAGACGCAGATTTTGACGGGTGCTGCCGTGAGTCCGGATGCGGTCAGCCATCGGGTTAAAATCAAAGCCCTGAGAGGCCCCGACTAAAGCGGGATTAAAAACAGGGCCCACTGCTGTGGCCTGACCGGTGGTGGTATCAATCGTGTAGACTCGGCTGTTGCTGCCCACCCCATAGAGTTTTTTATCAATCGGGCGGAAGTCAATCCCCAGGATTTCAGACCCAACTGGCAATCCCTGAATCGCTACATTTGCCGTTACAGCACCTGGTGTCATGCTTGAGAAGCGCACCAGGCGATTCGTATTGGTCAAGCCATAAATCACTTTGGCCGTCGGAGCAGGTGTCGCGGTGGGTTCTACAGTCGGCTCAGGTGTCGGCTCAACGCTAGGAGCCGGGGTAGGCGCCGGAGTGGCAGTAGCCGACGCACTCGGCGTTGGATTCGGTGTTGGGGTGGCCGTAGTACAAGAAGTGGCCAGTATAGCCAGAATCGAGCTCAAAATCAGGGCAGACGTGGCAGCTGTTTTCATCATGTGTCTCCTTTTTGACTCTCAG
>CAJYHH010000868.1 GCA_913773825.1 Candidatus Sericytochromatia bacterium
CAAATAACTTACTCATATGCACCAGGGTGAGAATATTCAGCTGCAGCATCGCTTCTTCACGCTCCCATGCTAAATCAATCACCGAGCCGTAAGCGCCAACACCGGCGTTATTAATCAAAATATCAATCTGCAGTTTGCGAGCTTCAAGCAAATCATAAAGCGCTTGGGGGGCATCTGCTTCAGCTAGGTCCATCGGAATCACATCGACGCAAATACCATGCTGCTGGCGCAAATCAGCAGCTAAATCTTCTAAGCGCTCACGTCGCCTGGCCACTAAAACTAAATTGACTTTTTCAGCAGCCAGCTGGCGGGCAAAGTCTGACCCTAGACCACTTGAAGCACCGGTTACAAGCGCACGTTTACCTTGAATATTGTTCATCTAAATTTCCTCCGCTTAGTGATAGTGATTGTCAGAAATCTTATAGAAACTATCTTTCGATCTATAAAATAATGCCATCTTTAAAAAGTTCTCCAACCTGTCAGCAAGCACAACAAAGTATGTTCAAGCTCGCCTTCAAAGTTTGGATGCATAAAGCTCAGCTCAGGGCGAGCCATCACTTCGGCTAATACAGGTCCTGTACGCGTCATCTGTTCTAAGCCCACAACCAGAGCGTGAAGTTTAAGCAAAAAACGTCCTCCGTCCCCAGGGCCAAAAGCAGGCAGAGCTGTTTCAAGTGCAGCCGCCATGGGCATCATTAATACAGCCAGCTCTTGCTTAAAACATAAAGCAGATTCAGCATCCAGACTGGCTTCCAGAACGTTATGCATTAAGCCTAATAATTGACGTAACTGATCTTGATTGTGAATTGAATGAGCGAGGAGATATGAAAGCTGGGCTGGGGTCCAGCTCTGCGTCTTGAGCTGATTTTGAATCATCACAAACCAGCTTGAAAGGGCTTCAAGTAATAAAGCCAAAAACAAAGCTTCTTTAGTTGGGAAATAAAGATAAAACGTGCCTTTTGCCAGACCAGTCGCCGCTACAATATCTTGCACGCGAATGTCACTATAGGCCCGCTGACTAAAAATCCGACTGGCTTCAGCCAGAATGTGCTCACGACGTCTGGCTTTAGCTTCAGGACTGCGCATGCGTCGAGCTAAAGTTTGCTGAGCAGCACGTGTTGATTTTGTTTTTTGATTTATCTGACCCATAGTCATTTAATTTAAATGACCACGGGTCATTTGTCAATCATGATTTTAAATTAACCATAATCTGATGATTTGATCAAATTAAAGGCGACAAAATCGACAAAAGTTCCAGTTAGATTATATAAATCTTATTAAAGCTACAGCTTAAACAAGCTCAGACAATTGACCCTGGGCACTCCCGAGAAATATGCTCAGGATACAAATGTTACAAGCTCTCGGAGGGGTCAACATGCGCTCTATTTCTCATTGGTACCGTCAACAGCGTCAGGGGCGTCCAGCACAAGCACCCGCAACAGCAGGAAGAAACACGGTGACAGCCTCAGACAATCTGACAAGTCGTAGTCTGACACATCCCTTGCCGTCTCTGCCGATTGCCGAGAATTCGATTCAGGCCTAAACTTCACTCCCATCCGTCTAGCGGCCCTGTCTCAAAAGCTGTCTGCTTACTTTGACTACTAGCCTGTGCTAAGCTGCCTCAAAAAATCAGTGAAACAGATTTATGGCAGAGCCTCCTTTTCTGGCCGTCCGCGGCCTTAGCAAACGCTTCGACGAAAAAGTCCTGTTTGAGGACATCAGCTTTTCTTTACATCCTGGTGATAAGGTGGCGCTAGTAGCCCGTAATGGCTCTGGCAAAACCACCTTAATCAAAGCATTAGCGGGTCTAGAACCTGCTGATAGCGGCGAAATTGAGCTTTCAACCAAAATTCGGATTGGGTTTGTTTATCAAGAGCCTAAACTTAATCCCGAACATAGCGTCCGCGAGGCTGTTCTGGATTCTGAGCAACCCGCGCTTAAAGCGCTGGCCCAATACGAAGCTGCCCAAAATAGTCAGGACAGTAAAGCTTTAGAACTCGCCTTTGCTGAAATGGAACGTCTTCATGCATGGGATCTGCAGCAAGAACTCAACCGTGCGCTTAGCCAACTGCGCCTAGACAAACTCCCGCAAAAAGCCGGTCAGCTTTCGGGAGGTCAGCAGCGCCGCATTGCCCTGGCTCGCGCTTTGCTTGAAAAACCCGATCTGTTAATTCTGGACGAGCCCACTAACCATCTTGATCTCGACATGATTGAATGGCTGGAAGGCGTTTTAAGCCGAAGCCAGCAGACTTTGTTTATGGTCACTCACGACCGCTACTTTTTAGAAGCCGTCTGCAGCCAGATTCTAGAACTTGAAAAGGGCAACCTCTACCGCTACGCCGGTAATTTTTCGCTATATCTGGAGCAAAAAGCAGCACGCGCTGAACACGCCGCGCGGGAACGTGAAGCGGATTTAAATCTCTATTACAAAGAGCTGGCCTGGGTGCGTAAACAGCCACGCGCTCGCGGGACAAAATCCAGAGCGCGAACCGAAGCTTTTGAAGCCCTCGACGAAAAATTACACACCCAGACCGAGCAGCAGAGCCTGCAGATGGAAATCCAGATGCAGCGCCTGGGCACTAAAATCCTTGAAATTGAACATCTTAAAAAAGCCTATGGCTCTCACTGCATCATTCAGGATTTTTCGCATCACTTCAGCCGCGCTGATCGGATTGGTGTAATTGGCCGTAACGGCACTGGCAAGACCACTTTTCTCAACCTGATTGCCGGGCTTGAAAAAGCCGACAGCGGCAGCATTGAATGGGGTGAAACGGTTAAAGTTGCCTATTATCGCCAGCAAGGCATTCAGCTTAAGAATGAACAACGTGTCTTAGAAGTTGTTCA
>CAJYHH010000869.1 GCA_913773825.1 Candidatus Sericytochromatia bacterium
CCCAGCTGCAGTTCCAGACCTGGACGGAGCTTGAAGGTCGCAAAACCCCTGTTATTAACCTGATTGATCCGGTTGAGATTATCTGTCAGAAGCGCTATAGCCTCAAAGACACAACACCCAATATTGGTTTGGCTTTTCCGGCGCCCAGTCCCTTTCCTGCCTGGCACGCTTTAGACTTTAAAACCTGGCTGATTCAACAAAAACTGATCACAGAAGCAACACTGACCCAGTCCCCACCCGAACAAACCGTTGCTGCCCCAAAACGTAAGCCTGCTCCTAAAAGAGATTTTAGAATTTATCAGCCCCCGGCTGAAGATGCTGATCTCTGGAAAAGAATTGATCAGGCAGCAGATCCCTTAGAATTACCCGCTGGTGCTGAAGAAGCCATTCTGGATTTGTTAAATTGGGCTTTTTATCGCGTGACGCTGACTAATTTAAGAATTCATGCCGAAGAACTTAAGCGTCTTAAGCCACTGGCTCATCAGCTCAAACAAGAATTGGCGGCCAAAGATGTTGTCTTAGCCAAAATTGACGGCGTCTTGGGTCGCCATAGTTTTGAAACACCGATTTCTCGAAAAGCTGTTTTAGAGCTTGTTCATCAAGGCAAGCTGACGGGTGATATGGTCCGACTTGAAGACCTTTGCCCGATTTGCCAGACGCCATTTGAAGACAACGTCTGCCCGGCTTGTGAGTTTTCACTCACCCGTCATCCGGATTTTGACCCCAAAACAGTAAGCGCTGAGCCTGCAAGCGCCCTTTATCCTGGTCAGCTGCTGATTCCGCACCGCAAACTCAATTCATTGCTCACGCTGAACATCTGGCGCCAGCCCTTACAGCGTCTTGAGCTCCAGGCTGCGGGTATTCAGCAGTTGGGTGCAGGCGTGGTGTTGCCCAATCACAATTATTTAGTCAGTGATATCAAAGGCAATAAAGTTGTTGAAATCAGTCCCTCTGGAGAAGTGCTCTGGAAAGCCAAACTGGCTTTAAAACAGCCCGTTCAGCTGAGTTATTGTTACGGGGCTGGTGGCGTTCATTATCTGATTGTGGACCAGGGTAATGCCCGGGTGCTCGAGCAGGATGCCACGGGCAAAAGTTATCGTCGTTATCCGATGATGAAAACAGCTGAAGCAGATAAATTAAAAAGCCCCTGTGA
The DNA here is from genome assembly GCA_913773825.1 of Candidatus Sericytochromatia bacterium. Taxonomy (GTDB): domain Bacteria; phylum Cyanobacteriota; class Sericytochromatia; order UBA7694; family UBA7694; genus CAJYHH01. The sequence goes on from CAJYHH010000869.1 coordinate 1,154, forward strand.
TGTTCAATTAACGCCTCAGGGCACTTGGCTGATTAGTGATCCTGGCATTCAGGCTGTGTTAGAAGTTGACGCTCGCGGTGGCGTGTCTCGGCGGTTTACATTAGCTGATGGCGTCAGTTCACCCTTGATTGCCCGTCGCCAGCCTGACGGCAGTACCGAAATTCTGGATGCGACGACTAAGTCATGCCTCAGTTATAGCCCTGAGGGAGACTTAATGAAGCGCTTTAGCTATTGGCCACCTCCGCTTGATACAGGCTCAGATAAATGGCAGAATCAGCCGCCACCTGATTGGGCGTGTCAGTTGCATAACGGAGAATATCTACTGATGGGGGCTGATTATCTCATGATGATTGCCCCTAAGACTGATCAACTGCGCTGGATTGTGCCCATTCCAGATCCTGTCAAAGAAGATGCTTTGCTTAAAGTCGGCTTTAGGTCCCGGAGTTCGAATGAACAAAAAAAGCAGCTACTTGAATCCTTGGTCCAGGATCTTAAGAGCATTGGACTGCTTGAAGGTGAAAAAGATGAACATCTTCAGTCTTTAGCGAGCAAAGTCCAGACCGTCAGAGCTGTCGCAGGTGACTGGCTGGTTAAGCCCGGCGAAGTGGGCAACGGCCTGTATTTTGTTGTTGAAGGCAAAGTGGAAGTGATTGCCCCAGAAGACGAAAAGCCAGTGATTTTTACGCTTGAAGCCGGTGATATCTGCGGTCAGCAATCCGTTTTTGCCGGGGGCGACGATAAACTGTATAAACCGGGCCTAAAAGTCACTGAGAATGCCCGTTTGCTGATGTTAGAACGCGGTGAATTTAAAAAAGCAGTTGTGGGTTTTCCCCGTTTGTACCAGCTGATTCGCAGTCTTGATAGCGAAACCCAGCGTCAATTTAGATTGTTTGCAGAGCGCAAAACAGAAGCCGTTCAGGGCGTTTTGCGTAAAAGTATTAACGAAACCCGCATTCGTGAATTTGGTCTGTTTTTAGGGGCTGATGACAACTTCTTTGATGTCTTATCCGAACGGGTTCATCCGATGGCCTATTTGCCTGAGCAAGAAGTCTTTGGGCGTCTGGAATCTGCGGGTTCGCTGTTTTTGATTTTAGAAGGCACTGTAGGCGTTCTGCGCAAAGGGGAATATGAGCCGGTAGTGGTGCTGGCTGAGGGCGATATCTTTGGCGAAATGGCGCTGTTTCTCGACAAGCCTCGTTCAGCAACGGTTAAAACCCTGGACTACTGTAAGTTTTTTGAAATTGAATACCGGCATATTCGCAGCCTGAGTAAACAATTTCCCTGGTTTGGCGAGCGTTTAGAAGACATGGCTCGCAGCCGTTTCAGTAGTAATGAAGCCGCCCTGAATGCCTTTGAAGAAGCTGCAGGTCTTAAACGCACTGATTTACCCCGTGTTGAAGTTAATCCAGCTGGGCAGCG
>CAJYHH010000870.1 GCA_913773825.1 Candidatus Sericytochromatia bacterium
AGCTAACACTCAAGCCCCGGCGATTCAGCCACAGCGCGACCAGATTCAGCTAAATACATCCGGTCACGGTTCTAGCCCAAGCCCAGCTGGCTGGGAGCAGTTTATTCAAGCCGCTCGCGCCATTACCAAACAAAGCCTGGTGCCCGATCCCGCCAGCTTAAGCCGGCGCGAAACCTTACCCGATAATCAGTCTATGCCGCTTAAACGCACCGTGGTGCTGCTGCCGGCTCAGGCCACACCGGGCCTGCAAAAAGCAATTCAAGATTTAGTCAGTTATCTTGAGCGTTCCAGCGGTCAAAAAGTTCAGCTAAAAGCTTTACCCGCTCAGGGTGAGCCCGATCTCAGTGATGTGCCGACTGATGCCGCGATTATTGCTATTGGCGCTGGCAGCGCCAATGCTTTATTACCTGATGCCCCTGACAGCGCTGAAAGCTACGCCATTCAAACCAGTGAATTAAAAGGCCGCCCCGTGGTCAGCCTTAACGGAGCTGATTTAAAAGGCCAGCAATATGCTGTGTATCGCCTGATGGAACTCAGCGGTAAACGCTTTTTTCACTACCTTGATGACTACTTACCTGAACAGGCTGTGCTGCCGACTAAAGGCTTTAGTGAAACGTATAGCCCGGCCTCTAATATGGACGTGCGCGGCTTTGCTCCCCACCTCTATCACCCGATGCCTTTGTCTGATGCCTTTCATAAGCCCAGCCCTGAAAACTTTGCGATGTTAACCCAATACATCGACTGGCTAGTGGCAACCCGCCAAAACTACGTCAAGCTTGAGCTTTTAGAGCTTGACCAGACCAATAAATTTTTGCCGATTAAATTTAGCGATGATAAATTTAAAGACTGGCTGCCTTATGCCCGTCAGGTAGTTGACTACGCCAAATCCCGTGGCGTCCAGGTCTCGATTAATGTAGCCTTTGCCAATTACACCTCGGCCAATACCTATGCTGTTAACCCTTTAACCGCCATTACTCAATCCTGGCGCCTGAACAAAGAAGCCAAAGACATCACCAAGCTGCAAGAACAGCGTACACGCCTGCAGCAAGAGCTTCAGCAATTGCCCAATAACCTCAATGGCGAACGGCGGCGCGGCCAGATTCAGCAGCAGCTTAGCCGCCTGCAAGAAAACCTGACCAAACAAGAGCGTGAGTATAACCAATTGCTCGCTAGCGTCAGCCGCGATAATGGCAAAGATATTCAGGGTTTAATCGATAAACTAATGCAGGTGCCCTGGGATGAAATCTCCTGGAATCTGGGCACCAGTGAATTTACCCCGGCTAACGATGATCAGACGATTCAATGGATGAACTCAGCAGCTCAGTATCTGCGCCAGCGCTACCCGGAAGTGCGCACAGTGGTCAGTTCACATACACCTGTTCATCCTCATTCTGAAAAATACGACACGCCTTATTTTGATCTGGTTAAACACGCTGACCCTGGCATGGGCCTGATGTCCCATACGGTTCAGGCTTATAGCCTGACCGATAACGCCAATGTCTACGGTTCTAAAAACTTTGAGCATAAACTCAAAGTAATGTACGAAACCGGCAAAGATCGTTTTGATGTTTATTACCCAGAAACCTCTTATTGGCTGGGCGTAGACTCAGATCTGCCGATGTTTTTACCGGTCTATGCCCTCAATCGCGCTCATGATATGGCGATGGTGCGCCAGCTGCCCCATACCGACGGCCAAATGACCTTTACCACAGGTTTTGAATGGGGCTATTGGCTCAATGACTATCTCACAGGCCGTTTACAAGCACGCCCTGACGCTAATTTAACCGAAGTGCTTGATGGTGCTTTTGCAATTTTTGGCCCTGCCCGTGAAGACATGACCCGAAT
>CAJYHH010000871.1 GCA_913773825.1 Candidatus Sericytochromatia bacterium
TGAACTCAGCGGCCAACCGGTGCCTGACCACCTGAAGTCAGACACCCCGTAAAAACTTGGTTGATACTTTTGAGCCGGGACACATCCCGGCTTTTTTTTATGCTTGAGCCGGCAATAAAAAACCCCATGCTTGAGCCGGCAATAAAAAACCCCCTTACGGGGGTTAAGACGTTTACAACCAGAACCTCAACCCTGTTTTCAGGGTATGAGGAAGTTTATTTCAGCAATTGGTCAATTTGAGCGCGTAGGCTGGCAGGCAGCTTATCCCAGGTCTGGGCAGCTGTCTGAGCTTGTTTAAGCTGTTTAAACGGCGCTTCACGATCACGCCAGCCGTCATAAGCTGTAACAACCTGGCTGATTACACCCGCACTTTTGGGCTCACCCGAGGCGGCCACTTTTGCAAGCGAATCCAGCACCAGATAAGCGCGATTGTCGTCCAGCGCTTTCATATACTCACTGACCGGGAACTGATTATGGCTCATGACCGCTGCAATTTCGAGGGCATTTGTTTCTTCGTGAGCCATCACGCGACCCAGTAAATCAGACTGCCCATTGCTAACCAGGGTATTGGCCAGCTTCACGCGATCTTCGGTATTACCATCAAGCCAGATCTGAACGCCTGTCTGGCGAACTTTTTCAGGCTCAGTGGTGCTGCCAAAATAAATGTACTGTTTCTGCTTGAGCAGGCTTTCCAGTTCATTCATTAAGGGTTTGACGTCTTTGGCGACAGGTGCAGGAGCAGATTGAGCAGGAGCAGCCTGGGCCGGAGCTGCTGATTGGGCTTCATAACGCTGAACAATATCCGTGTATTTAGCCGCTTCGTCAGCAGTCGGCTCATACTTTTGGTCGGTAATTTTAGACTGCATCTGCAGAGCCCAGTCGAGTTCACCCTGAGTCAAGGCAGCTCCCTGAGCAGCTGTCTGAGCTGTTTGAGCAGGAGCAGCGACTTGAGCCTGCACGGGCGCAGCAGACTGAACGGGGGGCTGAGAGGCAGGCTGGGGAGCCGCCTTGTCATCTTTGTTAGTGGCTTTTGAGTATAGATAATACCCACCGGCCGCCAGACCCGCAACAACCAGACCGGTACCCACTGCAGCGACTGAACCCGCAACTTTGGGGCCACCCACTTTAGATACCAGCTTGCTGAGCGCCGGGCCTGTTGGCAGGCTTAATCCCACTTTACTGGTGACCGTGTTAATCCCTTTGGCAACCACCTGAGCGGTTGCATAACCACCCAGATTAGAGCCCATTTTGGCAGTCATGCCAATCAGTAATGCACCAGTACCAGCTGTACCAACCACGCCACCAATTAAAGCGGCTTTGCCGACACCACTGCCTTTGTTTTGGGCTAAAGGAATACTGTCTGCAATCGTCGGTGAAGAGGGTTGTGGGCCAGCGGGCTGGGGTGCCGAAGGCTGTACAGGAGCTGGCTGAGCTGGCTCTGAAGGTGCTTCAGCAGGCGTCGAAAGATCAACTGGGGTCAGCTCAATCGGCACTTGATCACGCCCAACCGCTTCAGGTAATTCTGAAGGATGGCGTAAAAGCGGCTTTTCGGGCTGGGCAGGAGCGGGCTCTGCAACAGGAGCAGCAGGGGCTTCAGGTTCGGCTGGCGCTTCCTGAACCGGTGCTTCGGGTTCAGGTGCTGCAGCTGGAGGCACAGGGACTTCTTCAACTACAGGTTCAGCAACAGGAACAGCTGGGGCTTCAGGCTCAACAGGAACTTCTTGAACAGGGGCTTCGGGCTGCGGGGGAGCAGCAGGAGGACCTGGATCGGGATTGGGCATTACTGGCTTAGGCACATCAGGCGTAACCTGAACCTTAACCGGAATATTGATTACCATTCCAGGTTTAATCACATCTGGATTACTGATCTGCTGGCGATTGATAGCAAATAGCGCAGGCCATTTGTTGCTGTCGCCAAGTTTTACACCTGCAATCCCCCAAAGGGTATCGCCTTTTTTGACGGTATAAGCTTCAAGCTTAACCTGCTCACCTGTAGAGAGCGTGGTCGCCTGGGGGCTGTTAACCTCTGGTGCAGCGCTTGGTGCAGCTGCAGGCCGTTGAGATTCAAGCGCCAGCGAAGCGCTGGCTGCGCCTGCTGGATGCGTATTGACATTGGGCATTTGGGCTAAACTCCCGGTCGTCTGGTTGTAAGTCTTATTGTCTCATATCGGACAAGCGGGGAAAAAGTTGCTAAAAAAGTAAAGAAAAGTTTAAGAATTATTTTAAACAGTGGGCTTTAAGACTGATGGAAAGTTTTAAAAAGCGATAGACGTTTTTGAGACTTAAGCTCGTACTTAAAGCCCTGTTGTTTTATTTACACTTAATTTGGGTCTGAAGCTGACATGCCATTTTATGACCGGCCTGGCAGGATTTTTTGAGCCATTCAAGCGCTTCTGTACATTTTCCTTGTTTATGCAGAAGTTGAGCCAGATTAGCCATTGCCAAGCCGTGCCGTGGCTGATACTTAATCGCAGATTCGAAATCTTTAATCGCATCTGCATCTTTTTTCTGCTGCATATTAATATAGCCACGGAAATTGTACGTATCAGCATCCTCGGGGATCAGTGACAGTACTTCGCTTAGATCCGATTTGGCTTTGTCAAACTGCTTATTATTAAAGTAAATTTGCGCTCGACGCTGGTAAGCCGGAATAAATGTCGGATCTAGGCTCAAGACTTTATCGTAATCTTTTTGCGCTTCAGCCGTTTTTTTAGTTAAAAGATACAAATCACCGCGATTATAATAAGGCGCAGGATCTTTAGGCTGAATTTTGATGGCAGTATTGTAATCCTGAAAAGCTTTCTCAGCCTGACCCACCCGCATGTAAGCAACGCCTCTCATGCCCACTGCTCCGTGGTCTTTGGGATTGGCTTTAATATAGACGCTTAAGGGTGTAATGGCATCCGCAGGTTTGTTAAGTTCAAGCGCTTGTGCGCCTTTTTTAAGATTGGGGTCTTTAATTTTGTCTGAAGGCCTTGGGCCTTGAGCCGCTTGTTGAGCGGCTGCTTGCTCAGCAGGCTTTTGGCCAGCAGCGTGAGTTTCTGTTGTCTGGCTTGTTTCTGTAGACTGGGTGCTCTGTTCGGTTTCTTTGGTCTGAGTATCCTGGTTATCGCAAGCACTCAGGCTCAGCATTAAAACCAGCAGAAGGGCAAATGGCTTCATAAAGTCGACTCCTGTCGAGGATTTAACATTATACCCGATGGCAGCAGGATGCACGTCTGCCTCACACTTACCCAGAGGGTATAATGCCAGCACATCTATAGCTAATGTGGGCAGACTTGATGAAAATTGCGGCTAAATTTCCGATGTATCTGGAGCAGCATAAAACCTTTCGTGTCTTGGGCATTGATGATACCCCGTTTGACCGCAACCAGAAAGAGCCGGTGCCAGTTGCAGGGATTATCTGCGCAGGCACACGTTTTGAGGGCATGCTTTGGACTCAAGTCACACGCGACGGGATGGAAGCCACAGATACCCTCAGCAAACTGATTCTCGGGTCTAAGTTTTATGATCAGCTACATGCCGTACTCATTGATGGCATCGCCATTGCAGGATTTAATGTCATTAACCTGCCTGAATTAGCTGAAAGGCTTCAGCGGCCATGTTTGAGCGTGATGCGTAAACTGCCCGATATAGACGGGATGGTTAAAGCTCTGAACCGCATGGGCCCAGATGAAAAATCACGTCGTCTACCGGTTATTCATCAGGCTGGTCCGATTTATCAGCATGGGCCCTTTTATTTTCAGGTCCAGGGACTCTCTGCTGATTTAGCCGGGCAGATGCTGACACGTGTAACTGATCAGGGGCATGTTCCAGAAGCTTTGCGTCTGGCCCATCTCATCGGCTCAGCCGTTGCGACGGGCCAGAGTTCAAAGCGGGCTTAAAGGTTTTTTTTAGCTTTTTCAGGCTCTGTTACAGCTGGATCGGGTTTAACCGACTTGACCGTAATCGGCTCGTTGTCAGCCTCTGCTTTTAATTCAGTTTTTTTCTGTGTGTTAGTGGGCTTACGCAGACGTTCCAGAGCTTGATAACTAAAATCAAGTGCTTGATCAGCTAGCCCTTTGCCTTTTTCAATCACGTCATTTGCAAAGGTCTGAACATGAGGCGGCAAATGTTCAGTCAGTTTATCTGGCGTTAGCTGACTGAAGTTTTGACCCAAATTTTGGGTCAGATTTTCAGTGATTTTAACTGGGTGAATATTTTGCAGCCAGTCGCTGATTTTCAGCTCGTCAAATCCGGTTAGGGCACGCAAACTGGATTTCCAGTCACCCATTGCTTGAGGCCCCTGAGCAAAATAGGCTTGCGCACGACGGCCAATTAGATAAGTCGAAAGTGCATTTACAGCTGCTGCTGCTGCAATTCCCAAAACAGGGATCGCATGTGAAATCCAGCGACGGGCATAGCGCTGAGCCAGTTTATTTAAAACTTGCTGACTGGCACGGGTGCCCAGACGCTGAGCGCCTGTACCTAGGCCCATAACTAAAAAGACGGTTTCACGTTTTTTAGCTTCACTCATTTTAATCCCGTGCACTTCAGCAATTTCAAGCACCAGTTCAGCCTGTGAAGTAATCACAGCGCCTAAATCCAGCACCATCCCCAAAGTCAGCGAAAACATTGTCCCCAACACTGGAATAGCGCCTGTCGCAGCCGTTGCAGCGCCAATTCTAGCAGTTTGCTCACATTTGCGGCGAATCAATTGTTCAATTAACTGCTCTTGCCCGGCTTCAGGAAACTCCTGGCGCAAATTTTCTACCCGCTTGCTGACTTCACGCGTATCTACTTTGCTAAACCAGTTAAAAATGCGGTGAAGCTGACGCGCCGCAAATCCAGGTTCATGCTGATCAAATAAATCATTCTGACTGTCGTCTTCAAGCTCTTTACGTAGACCATGCACCATCTCAGCGGTTTGCTGACGGGCTTCTTTCTCAACTTTCTTGTCAACATTCTGATCAGCTTGTTTGTCTTGATTGTTCTCGCTCATCGGTCGTACCTCATGCGTAAAATCTAATCGTTCTAGCTCTATTGTAAGCATCTGTTACGCTCTGCATCAGGGGCAAAAGCAAGGTTTAACGGCATTTTTGCAGGTCGTGCCTTTGCTTTTTATACTCTGACTGGCTCTGAGACCCTTGAGCCTGTTATGCTTGTCACTGGTTACAATTGGCTCCTTACTATCTCTCTGCGCCCACAAGAGGTTCTTATGACTGACGCTGAACTACTTGGCTTCCTTCAAAATAAGCTTCAGGATTTTCCTGATGCGGCCCTGGAAACGGCGCTGACAGACTCCCAAGGCCCAGAAATGGGTTTGTTGTCACTCCTTGAGCGTGCAGGCTCACAACCTGATAGCCTGCCAGCTCAGAGTTTGGGCCCTCAAATTGCGATGATTATTTTGGCTGCCCGACGTGATCAGGCGGCCTTTAAACCCCTACTGGCTCTGCTGGCTTTACCCTCTGAACTGGTTGATCATGTCTTAGGCGATAGTCTTGAGCATTTGCTGCCAAGAGCTTTGGCAAGCGTTTCAGCCGGGCATCTTGAAGGCCATGTTGACCAGCTGATGCAAGAAGTTCTTAATGAAGAACGTTATGATTATTGCCGCATCGCTGCTCTACGCGCCTTAAAAGTTTTGGTGTTGCAGGGTGAACTCGGCCGCGAGACTTTAATTGCGTTTTATCATAAGCTGTTCTCTAAACTACCCAAGCGACTTGAGGCTTTTCCTTGGGAT
>CAJYHH010000872.1 GCA_913773825.1 Candidatus Sericytochromatia bacterium
TAACGGCCAATTGGCCTGTCAGTATTATCAGTTCTTTGGTCCACGTCCCCCGCGCACAGACAGACAAGACGAAGACGCTGATCTGATTGAGTCATAACGGAATAAAAGTCATTTATCATTGCTTTAAATGAAGTTTAATCCAAGCAATATCCTGACTGATTCAGCCCATAAATAAATCAGCGTAGAGAATCTGGAGACAAGCATCCCATGAAAAAGCTGACTTTTACCTTTTGCAGCCTGAGCCTTTTGCTCACAGCCTGCGGCACACCGCGTGGGCCGCTGAATACCAGCGCCGCTCTCAATCGCTCAACCCCTGCTAAAGTCAGCGCCAAATGGGTTATGAAAAATCAGCCTGTGCTGATTCCAGGTGAACTGGTTGTCGAAACCAAAGCCGGTCAGACAGCTATGCAGCTCAGTACATTTAGTAATGCGGCCACTCGCCCCATTCAGCGTCTGAACATTCAGGGCCGTGAGTTTATGTTATTAGAAGTCCAGCAGCCTGAAAAAACCAGTCAAATTCTTGCACAGCTACGCACCAGTCCCCAAGTTCAGTCAGTTGGTTACAACCCGCGCTATACCGCGCTCAATACGGCATCCCGCCCGATTAGTCCGGCAACTGTACCTGTTCGCCGCTTCAACACAGATCCAGCGGGGCCCGCGCTTAACGATGCTTTTGCTGGCTTACAGTGGTCACTACCCAAAATCGGCATTCCTCAGGCCTGGACCCTGTCAAGCCAGGGCAATCAGGAAGTCTTAGTCGCAGTCATCGACAGCGGTGTAGACTATCAGCACCCTGATCTAAAAGGCCAAATTATTAACGGTAAAGACTTTATGTCCGAAGATGCCAGCGGCCCCAACGGAGATGGCTCACCTGATGTGGTGGATGATGATCCCTTAGATAAAATGGGCCATGGTACCCATGTAGCGGGTATTATTGGCGCTTTGCCCAATAACAATATGGGGATTGCCGGGATTGCGCCTGGCGTCAAAATTCTCAATGTGAGAGTGCTCAATGATCAAGGCTGGGGCTCAGCTTTTGCCATTGCTCAGGGAATTACTTATGCCGTTGACCGGGGCGCGAGGATTCTGAACTTAAGCCTGGGCAGCGCTGAAGCCAGTAAGCCAATTGAACTTGCTGTTAAGTACGCCCAGAGCAAAGGTGTACTGGTCATTGCAGCAGCTGGTAACTCATTTACACATACGGGCTACCCCGCCAGCTACCCAGGTGTCCTGGCAGTTGGCGCAACCAATGATCAGGACTGGTTAGCTGATTTTTCAAATCATGACGCCCGCATCAATGTTGTGGCACCCGGTGTTGATATTATGTCAACAACCCCCACTTTTCTCACCAATACCATGGCAAGCAATGGCATTGACGCCTTTTATTCCGTGATGAGCGGAACCTCTATGGCATGCCCCATGGTGACAGCTCAAGCCGCTCTGCTGCTCTCTCAGAACCCGTCGCTTAAACCCGAACAACTGGTTGACTTGATTCAAAAAAGCGCTCAAAAAGTAGGGGACTCCCGCATCTTTGGCCACGGTCGGATTCAGATTGATGCCTCGCTGCAGATGTTGGCCAGTCAGGCGCCGGCTTTGCCTGCTGCTCCTGCAACAGGAACTCAGCCAATTAATAACCCCGCTCCGGGCAACGTTGGTAATGGCGGCAGCATTGGGCCAGTTGCTCCCCCTGCTCAGAACGTGCCTCAGGATGATATCAGCAGTCTGCCTGCGCCGGTGATGGCTCAGCGCAAACGTTAATGCCAACTGTCTGGCGATTTCTGACAGCAGCAGCCTGCAGCTTGTTGCTGTCAGCTTGTGCCAGGCCTTCTATCACTGAGCTCAATGGCCAGACTCAAGTGATTGTTAAAACGGGAAGCCTGCTTCAATATCAGTTTCGCAAACATCCTTCAGCAGGCTTTGATGCCAAATATATCATCAGCAACCCTGAAATTGTTGGCTTTGATTCTGAAACCGTGGCTTATCATCAGTCAGAGCAAGAACAGTCAGATCATCCGCCAACAGAGTTTGATGGCACAGGTAGCCTGATGTTTAAAGCGTTGCGCTTTGGCGAAACTCAGTTAACCCTTGAGCATTTATTGCCTGGCGCTCGCAAACAGAGCATTAGAATCAAAATCTTTGTGCGTTAAAGCCAAGCAGTAGACTATAAAAACAGCCTCTAAAAAGCAAAGAGCCCGAAGGAGAGTTCCTCGGGCTCTTTGTAAATACTGATTCAATCAACCGCTTTTCAGCTTAGTTAGATGCCGCACCATCAGCGGTTCCGCCATCTGAACGACCGCTGCCTTCACGTCCACCAGCAGGTGCAGCAGGCGTTGTATCAGCCGCTGCTGCCGGAGGCGTACGAGGAACATCGTCCATCCGACCAACAGGCTGGCGTGGAGCTTCCTGCACCGCAGGCGCAACGGGCTCAGGCAAAGTAGTCCGAGTCCGAATCCGAACAGGCACAGCAGCCGGAGCAGCAGCATCTGTTGCAGCGGCTTGATTGGCGCGCATCCGTTCCTGAACCTGACGTTCCAGCGCTGCAGTCCGAGCTGACTCAGTCTTTTTACGATCGTCATCTTCAGTTGGCGCTTTAGCCGCCATGGTATGGGTACCTTTGGTCAACTGGGCTTTGCGGCGCAGCGGAATTTCAGGCGGGAATGGGCGAACTTTTTCGTTTTTGAGCACCACTTCCATATAGTCGTGCCAGAGCGGAGCGCAGAACACACCGCCAGTCGCGCCATGCATTTTCTGGTTATCGTCATTACCCACCCAGACAGCGGTTGAATAATGAGGGGTATACCCCATAAACCAGGCATCTTTATGTGAAGAGGTTGTTCCGGTTTTACCCGCAATCTGATGTGGAGGAATGCGGGCTGCATAACCTGTGCCACCGTCAACCACGGTGCGGGTGCAAGAGTTTAGCGCACGCGCAACGTCCTGACCTAAAACACGTTTACCTTTGGGTTTGGAATTATCCCAAACAATATTGCCGTGTTTATCTTCGATGCGCAGAATCGGCGATTTTTCAAACTGGAAACCGTCATTGGCAAAAGCGGTATAAGCATGAGCCATTTCAAGCGGTGTTACTTCAGAAGCACCTAATGCAGAAGACAAAAACGGTCTGACTTCGCTGTCAATGCCAAGCCGTTTAACCAGCTCCAGCACTTTGCTAATGCCAACTTTATCCATGACTTTAACGGCAACAACGTTAATCGACTTAGCCAGAGCCTGTTTAATTGAAATCGCACCACTAAAGCTACGACCATAGTTTTGCGGACTCCAGTTGCCATAGCTGACGGGTGCATCCACTTCAACACTATAAGGCGTCAGGCCATTTTCAAAGCCAGCGGCATAAATAAAGGGCTTAAACGATGAACCTGTCTGGCGCTGAGCCTGAAAGGCACGGTTAAATTCATTTTTGCCATAACCAAACTTGGTCCCACCCACCATGGCTTTAACATGACCGGTTGTGGCCTCAACCGTGACCAGCGCGCCCTGGTGAATGTTATAGACTTTTAGCTTCTCGATATGTGGGGGCAGCAAGCGCTGAGCAGCATCCTGCATCCGGGTATCAAGGGTGGTAACAATCTTAAAGCCTTTGGTTTCCAGATCAGTGTCTGAGTATTTTTTACGCAGATAGTCCATTACATAAGTCGTGAAATAAGGATACTTCATGCCACGACGAATACCAGCAACCTTTAAGGGCGCTTTTTTAGCGGCATCTGCCTCGGGTTTGGTAATAAAATTGTATTCAACCATTTTATCCAGAACCATTGCCTGGCGGGTTTTAGCAGCCTGATAGCTCCGATAAGGGGAGTACATTTCAGGCCCGCGAATCAGGCCCGCAATCACAGCTGACTCAGCCAGGCTCAGGTCTTTGGCATCTTTGCCAAAATAAGTCTCTGAAGCAGCCTGGACGCCATAAGCATTGTGCCCCAGATAAATCAGATTGGCATAGAGCTCCAGAATCTGATCTTTGTTAAAAGTCTGGTCAACCTGAACTGAAAGCACAGCTTCAGCAGCTTTGCGCGCATAAGAGCGTTCAGAAGTCAGAAACAGGTTTTTCACCACCTGCTGGGTAATGGTCGAGCCGCCCTGGACGGTTTCATTGCTGTCCATATTGGCTTTAAAGGCTCGCACAATCCCAACGGGGTCAACCCCTGTATGCTCACGAAAACGAGCGTCTTCAATCGCCATAATCGCGTTAGGGATGTGTTTAGGCAGATCTTTAAGCTGGACAACCTTGCGGTTTTCTTCGCCAAAAATTTCTTTGAGCACCACGCCATTAGTGGTGACAATTTCAGACCGTTCGTTGGGGTCGTAATAAGCAAGGCGATGAACATCCGGCAGGCTTTGCATACGCAGATAAGCCCCAACGGCAAGCCCACCGGCACTGGCAAGTACCAGAATTACAATCGCTAAAACAAGCTTAAGAAAAAAGAAAAAAATAAACCAAAGAATTTTACTGGCGCCCGATTGGCCTTCCGGCTTCTGTAAGGCTGGGGTGGCTGTACTCATGAGCGTATCTCTTTATAATTGTCTACTTGGCAAACATATGAATATGAAGGAGTTCAGAATTATTATACATGACCGCTTCGAGCCAATGGGTGATATGGATCGCCGCTGTTTAAGTCTTTGTAAAGCTTTAATCAGCTAAAGCTTGATTTCGCGCTCCTAACTGCGTTAAGGATTACGTATAATAGAAAAAAACAAATACATCGGACTCCTCCAGCAATGGCAGATCGCAGTATTATCATCGACATCGAAGGGCTGACCAAGCACTTCTACATGGGCTTCTGGCGTAAACGGGTGC
>CAJYHH010000873.1 GCA_913773825.1 Candidatus Sericytochromatia bacterium
GCAGCACTTAGGTTATATAATTTTTCACTCTGGCTGGATGCCTGACGTAAAGCTTGCACAACACTGCGAAAGGCGTTTAAAACCAAAAGTCCCTCTGCGTAATCAACGGTTGGCGCCAGTTCATCTAAAGCTGGGCGGATGGGGTCTGACATTTATATGGGATCCCATTTAATTGCTGATTTCAGTTTAGCTGATTCGCTTGCTGATTCATAGGCTTTTTTGAATCTATTCTTAACGGAAAATAGTTTATATCACTGAAATTGAATTTAAACCCTGGCATCCAGTGCGGATTGCTTGACGTTGAGACAACTCCTCAGCTCTAATACGAGTCTATTCTGGCTGCTGTTTGAACTCGTTTTTTTAAACAGCGCTTGTTCATTGAGGTTAAACGTGAAATCATTTTTTGCTCCTAAGTCACTTCAACAGGTGATTAAACAGATTGGATTAAGTAGTTTGAGTCTGATGCTGGTTTGTACCGGTACAGCCACATCTGCTATCGCCCATCAGGGTGTTGCGCACGGTAGTGCCCTGCATCAGCGAGTGTCAGGAATTGATGTCTTGCTTGAAGTGCTAAGCCAAAAACAGTATCAGCAGCGCTTTGGGACGCTTTCAGGCCTCAGCGGCAGTCATGTGGTGTTGGTAAAATTACTGGATCACAACCAGCCGATTGTCAAAGCCCAGATTAAAACCCAGGTGGCAGGCCCAGACAAAAAATTAGTGGGTTCTAAAGAGGGTGAGACCCTGGCTTTTTTTAGCGGGACGCGCCAGCATTTTGCCAAAGCCTATCAATTGCCAACCGGGAGCTATACCATCAAAGTGGTGTTTCAAGCAGCCGGTCAATCAGCGATTGCAAGTTTTGCTGCAAAAGCTCAGTAAAATCGGCTAATCTAGACTGACCTGACGCAGACTGGCAGGGGAGGTAAGGCAAAATGACAGGAATGACAATTGGCGAACTGGCGCGGGCCTCAGGCGTAAATGCCAAGTTGATTCGCTATTATGAGTCAATTGGTTTAATCCCTGAGCCTGAGCGCAATGACGGCAATTACCGTGTGTATCGCTCCACTGCCATTCATCAGCTGACTTTTATCAAGCGCTCACGCAGCCTGGGATTTAGCCTGCCTGAAATCGAAAAACTCTTAGGGCTTTGGCAGGATAAACAGCGACCCAGTGCTGAAGTCAAAGCCTTAGCGCTGAATCATGTTCAGGCACTAGAAGCGCGCATTGCCGAAATGCGGGCGATGGCTGACACGCTGCTGAGTCTGGCCAGTCATTGCCATGGGGATGAGCGGCCAGAATGCCCGATCCTGGAAGATCTGGCAAAAGGCGAAAAGCCTTGTCGTTCGTGCAAACAAGCCTGAGTTTTTTCTGCTCAAGCTTCAATTAATCCGGTCTCAATCAACTTGACCTTCCAATTGCTGGAAGCTTTACGCTGCTGAATATCACACCATCAGGAGCAGACTGACATGAACGCTTTGACTCTACCCGTCCTGAGCCTGCTGCTGGCTGCCGCACCCGTGCTGGCCCAGGAACAGACTCCTGCTCAGGAAAACTCACCTGAGCAAGTCAAACAAATTGAACAAATTGAACAGGCAGAACAGCCTGAAAGTTCACCCAAAAACTCAGACGAACACGCTGAACACAGCGATCATGCTGACCATACCAACCCCGATCAGCACGGCGAACAGGCTCAGCACCAGATGCATCAAAATCCGGTTACTTA
>CAJYHH010000874.1 GCA_913773825.1 Candidatus Sericytochromatia bacterium
TTGATAACCAGCGCAGCCTGCTGGGTGCGTCTCAGAACCGTTTTGAGTCCACCATCAGCAACCTGAACAACACCGTAACCAACCTGACCGCGGCCCGCAGCCGTATCCAGGATGCGGATTACGCAACGGAAGTGTCGAACATGTCCCGCGCGCAGATCCTGCAGCAGGCCGGTTCTTCTGTACTGGCCCAGGCCAACCAGGTGCCACAGACCATGCTGTCTCTGCTGCGTTAATTGCCGCAAAACTTCTATTAATAAAAACGCCCTCAATAATGAGGGCGTTTTTTTATTTTATGCAAGCCTATACCAGGCTAATCACAATTTTACGATGGCCGAATATTAGCTCAAGTAAAGCATTACTTTTTTAGACTTCAACCATTCTGATTATGCTAAGTGGCTTTTAGATAGGGTCTTGCGTGTAGGAAGCTGCAAAAAGATAGCTCCGTCTTCTGACGCCTGAAACCTCACGCAGCTACCTTGTATTCCCCTCTGTAGATTTATTACCGCGGCGAAGATTTTTCAGCGCATAATCTGCAACTGTCATCCTGTGCGTTACTGTCGTTGATTCTTTTTATAATGTCGTAAAGATAGCTTGTTTTAATTAACTGCCAGAACCGCGTTTATTCACCTGGCGTGATTATAACATGCATAAAAAAGGTGATGCATAGATGGAATAGGGGGGAGTGTTTCAATTGCGCGATAAAGTATTATTTCGTCCGTTTCATTATTAATACTATTAGATTCTCAGGGTTTTACGGTAATTCAATGGCTTAGCATCTTTCTCTTCTACAGAAATGCGGTAGTGGTAGAGGTTTCCATGCTGATCAGATACGGTGATTTTTCTTTATATTTTCAATAATTATCTTAAAAACATAAGGTTATGATTTTTCAGTGAGGTGGGGCTGACTGTCAGTGAGGATAATTCTAAAACTCGGTCGATTGATTTTTCGCAAACCTGTTTTTTGCTTTATTGAGATAAAAAATCACCAGTAAGGCTTAAAGTTTTGCGCTGAGCGGGCGATAACATTATTGAAGGCAATTAAGCCGCAGGCCAAGAACCAAACCTAAATCTCTTTATGAAGGATACTTATCATGGCAGTTATTAATACCAATACCCTGTCACTGGTTACCCAGAATAACCTGACAAAATCTCAGTCTTCACTGGGTACTGCGATTGAGCGCCTGTCTTCTGGCCTGCGTATCAACAGCGCCAAAGATGACGCAGCGGGTCAGGCTATCGCTAACCGCTTCAGTTCTAACATCAACGGCCTGACCGTTGCTGCCCGTAACGCCAACGACGGTATCTCTCTGTCGCAGACCGCTGAAGGCGCGCTGACCGAAGTCAACAACAACCTGCAGCGCGTACGTGACCTGACCGTACAGGCGCAGAACAGCTCAAACTCAGCCTCTGACATCGACTCGATTCAGGCTGAAGTTAACC
>CAJYHH010000875.1 GCA_913773825.1 Candidatus Sericytochromatia bacterium
GCCAATGCCAACAAACCAGGAACAAAACGACGATTCATGGAGTAACACCTGCTAAGTAAATTACTTGTACAACTTGTAGAAAAGAGTTATGGCTGACAAAACAGCTAACAGGAACATGGGTTAACAATGAGGACGCAGGCCTACTGTCCCAGGTTCCGTATGTGGTCTAACTAGCCTAGCTGAACAACAAGCAGATGCAGCCTATCGCGCTCAGTGCTAAACTGGCAGCCAGACTCCCCCTGCGGGGGATTATCAGGAGGCCTGTTATGAAAATCTTACCTGTGCCCTGCCTCAGGGATAATTACGCGTATTTGCTAATCTGTGAACAAAGTGGCCACACGGCAGTTGTGGATCCATCTGAAGCAGCGCCTGTAATCAAAGCCTTTGAAGCAGAGCAGAAAAAGTTCCCAGATCTACAGCTTACAGCGATTCTTAACACCCATCATCATGCAGATCATACAGGTGGAAATGCTGAACTCTGTGAGCAGTTTCCTGACTTAAAAGTCTACGGCCATGCCTCTGACAAAGGGAGAATCACCGCTCAAAACGTCATGCTTGAAGATGGCGACAGCCTGAGTGTCGGTGAGCTGACGGGCAAAGCTATTTTTAATCCAGGCCATACAACGGGGGCGGTTTCGTACGCTTTTGAAGACGCTTTGTTTACAGGTGACACCCTGTTTGGAGGCGGCTGTGGCAGAGTCTTTGAAGGCACAACGCTACAAATGTATGAGTCTTTAAATCACGTCATTGGTAGCTTTCCAGATCAGACCCGAATCTTTTTTGGTCATGAATACACGGTCAACAATCTGCGCTTTGCCTTAGTGGTTGAACCCGATAATCCCCAGGTGCGGATGCGCTCCCAGCGAGCAGTCGCTTTAAGAGGAGCCGGTAAAGCGACAACTCCCTCAACCCTCGCTGAAGAACGCCTAACCAATCCTTTTTTGCGCTGTGCAGAGCCCGCCGTCATCGAATCAATTCGGCGCCATGATCCCCAGCGCGGCCCTCATCCTTCAGAAGTCTTTCGTGTGCTTAGAGCCTGGAAAGATAAGTTCTAGGGGGCTGTGGGCTGTGGATTTTAATACAAGAATGCTTGTTCTTCACAGCCTAAAGCGTGTAGCTGACTGGTTGCTGTTCAGGATATTGTGCCAGCATTTCAGCAATCCCTGAGCGCGTCAGCAGACCTGTGTGAGCACCCGGAATGGTGACGGCTCCAGCAGCATTGGCCCCGCCCCATTTAAGCGCCTGGCCTAGATCCTGAGTGAGATCCCAACCGGCGGTAAAAGCAGAACCAAAAGCGTCACCTGCGCCCAAAACGTCTGCGACTTCAACCGGAAACACAGACATCGCCATCACCTGCTTGCCATCACTGAGCTGGGTTCCGCGTTTGCCGTCGGTAATCACCACAGCGGTTTTAAC
>CAJYHH010000876.1 GCA_913773825.1 Candidatus Sericytochromatia bacterium
AGGTAAACGAATATGGCATTTAAAGATGACGTTCAGCAGCTTCAGGACATGATTTTTAGCGGTCAGCTGCTTGAAGCTTTTGATAAGTACTATCACGAAGAAGTTTCGCTGCAAGAAAACTTTGAAGCGCCGCGTGTCGGCAAACCCGCTAATCGTGCTTATGAAGAGCAGTTTTTAGCAAATATTGAAACCTTCCATGGTGGCGCTGTCACCAATCTGGCGGTTGACGAAGAAAAGCAAGTTGCCTTTGTTGAATCCTGGATGGAAGTAACGTTTAAAGGCGCTGAAAAAGTCAAAATGGGTCAGGTTTCTGTGCAGCAGTGGAAAGACGGTCAGGTCTTCCATGAGCGTTTTTATCATCCCTAAATTTTAAAGCTTCTCGATTTAATCGATTGAATAGAAGCGATTAAAGAGCTGTCCGTAACGAGCTTTTTTTAGGCCCCCACAAAGGGGGCCTTTTGCTTGGGACTGATTGGCTTTTAGAGCGGGGTGTCTGGAGTATGTGGCCTACTGAGATCAATCCAGTAACGGCGGTTATACTCTTGATCCCCTTCGTCAAAATATTTGTTTTCGAGCAGGCCGCCAAAGTGTTCGATCAGGCGCCAGGAAGGCTCGTTATGGTCAGCACAGGTGACTAAAATTTTCTCTAAACCGAGTTCTTGGCAGATTGGGAGCGTCTGGCGAAACATGTCGCGGGCATAGCCCCGCTGCCTAAATCTGGGCGCTACAGCATAGCCAATATGGCCCCCACGGCGCAGCAAATAGTCATTCAGCTGGTGGCGAATGCTCATCCGACCGACAATTTTACCCTCAACAAAACCATAAAGCATGCTGGATGGAACCCGACCTTCTGGCATGTTCTGGCCCTGCTCGTTTTGGGCTAAACGCTCTAACATGGCTGAATAAGTCATGCCCGGGCCCCACTCAAAGGTGTACCAGTTGAGATCTTCCCCTTCCCAGTCTTGAAAGCCCGCCATAAAAGCTGCTTCGTCTGCAGGGGTGAGATTGCGCAAAATCAGTTCGGACATCGTACTTTACCTAATTGACTAGAATTTTATGCGGATGAGTGATTTTATTGAAGATTAAAGTCCAGGCTATCAGCGCCTTTTGAACTAACAACTAACAGCTGATCATCAATAGCTCTTATAATACATGGATTACCCCCTTATTCCCTCAGGAAAAAAACATGTCCACCCAAACAGACGCTAAAAAAGTCGGCTTTATCAGCTTGGGCTGCCCCAAGGCTCTTGTCGACAGCGAACAAATTCTCAGCCGCCTGCGTGCCGAAGGCTACGAAATTGCGGCAACTTATGACGATGCGGATACAGTGATCGTCAATACCTGCGGCTTTATTAGCCCTGCAGTCGAAGAGTCCCTGCAGGCCATCGGCGAAGCATTAGATGCCACTGGCCGCGTGATTGTCACGGGTTGTTTAGGCGAGCGCCCGGAGCAGATTCAGGAACGCCACCCCAAAGTCCATGCGATTACGGGCTCAGCTGACGTTGATGGCGTCATGAATCATATTCATGATTTACTGCCGCCTGACAAAAATCCGTTTACCACTCTGCTGCCTGAAACCGAAGTCGGCGTTAAGCTGACGCCGCGTCATTATAGCTATCTCAAAATTGCTGAAGGCTGTAATCACACCTGCTCGTTTTGTATTATCCCCAAGCTGCGTGGCCGTCAGGTCTCACGGGATGCCCGCGATATTCTGGCAGAAGCCTGGCGCTTAGTCGGCACCGGGACCAAAGAGCTGCTGGTAATTGCTCAGGATACCAGCGCTTATGGCGTTGATATTCGCCATCGCACCTCTCATTTTAGAGGCCAGGAGATTCCTGCTCATTTAGTGGATCTGGTAACTCAACTGGGCGAAACCGGCGCTTGGGTCCGTCTTCACTATATTTATCCCTACCCCCATGTAGATAAACTGGTTGAGTTAATGGCTGCAGGCAAAATTTTGCCCTATCTGGATGTCCCTTTACAGCACGCGGCACCCACCGTACTGAAGCGCATGCGCCGTCCAGGCCCTAGCCAGCAGCTTGAAGCAATTAAGCGCTGGCGTAAAATCTGCCCGGAAATTATTCTGCGTTCAACCTTTATTGTCGGTTTCCCTGGCGAGAGTGACGAAGATTTTCAGGCCTTGCTGGACTTTTTACAAGAAGCCCAGTTGGACCGCGTGGGCTGCTTTACGTATTCGGAAGTCCAAGAAGCTGACGCCACTCACTTTGAAGGGCTTGTGCCCGAAGAGATTAAACAGCAGCGCTATGAACGCCTGATGGAAGTGCAGCAGGAGATTTCGGCGGCTAAACTTCAAGCGCGCGTGGGCCGAATCGAAGAAGTTATCATTGATGACTATAACGACGAGCCCGGTCAGCTCATTGGGCGTTCTAAAGCAGATGCCCCAGGCATTGATGGCAATGTGTTCTGCGTCCATGGTGAATTAGCTGAAAGTGAAGCGGCTCGTGCCATTCCAGCGGGTGCTGTCAAAATTGGCGATATTGTGCGCGTGCTGATTGAAGACGCTGATGAATACGACCTCTATGGTGAGGTTGTTGAAATTGTGCCCTGGAACCCCAATGTGCCCAAAATGGGGCATCGTGCCGGCTCGTAAAGCGTAGATTAAAGGGCAAAGGCTTAGGGCTTAAGATGTCTGAACTCACTCAACTAGAACGCGCCAGACAATGTTATGCGGCAGGTAAGTTTGGCCAGGCTGAAGCCCTGTGCCGTTCTTTGCTGCAGCTGGAGCCCACCTGTGCTGAAGCCCTGTATCTGCTGGGTCTGATTGCGGCAGAAGCCAATCAGGCCCAGGCTGCGCTGGCTTTAGTGGGGCAAGCGCTTGAGCAAGACCCGAAACAGCCTGACTGGTATCAGACGCTGGCTCAGCTGCTGCTCAATTTAGGCCATACGTCAACGGCCTTACAGGTTTATGAAGTGGCCCAGACCCATTGCCCCAATCACCCTGAGCTTCAGGCTGGACGGAGTCGTTTGCTGCTGTTGCTGGGTGATACAGCGATTGCAGAAGGCGAAGCAGATAAAGCGCTGGAAGTTTATCAACAGGCTTTGGACACTGACCCAGCTTTGCATGAAGCGGTCGCTGAACGTTATGTGCAGCGCGGTGAACTGAGCAAGGCACTCAGTCATTTAGCTCAGGCTCAGTTAAGTGCTGAACCCCGACCTGATTTAGCTTCGCGCGAGATTTTTTTACAGCTGGCGTTACCTGGCGCTGAAAGTCAGCCAGAATCAATCAAAAAGCTGATGCAAAACTGGGAACAGCGTTTTGGCCAAGCTAATTTAAGCTTACCGCCAGCCCAAAACCCTGACCCTGAGCGCAAGCTGCGTGTTGGTTATGTATCTGGTGATTTTTGCCAGCGTTCTGCCGTGCTGATGCATGCTTTGTTATTGGCTCATCATGACCCACAACAAGTAGACGTCTTTGCTTATGCCAATGTCACCTCGCCTGATCAGACCACTGAGCGCTTAAAGCAGTTAGTGCCTAACTGGCGCGATATTTATGCCTTGAGTGATCAAGCCGCGGCTGAGCAGATCAAAGCTGACCAGATTGATATTCTGATTGACCTCAATGGCCATAGTCAGGGTAACCGTCTGGGAGTGTTTGTGCTGCGTCCAGCCGCGATTCAGCTCACGGGTCTGGGCTTTTTAGCACCAACCGGCTTAAGTGCTTTTACTGGCCGAGTCACAGACCCTGAACTCAGTCCAGCGGGTATACAAGTTCTGGAGCCTGAATATCCGATTTGTCGCGTTTTGCACTGGCGCACTCCAGCCGATGATGTACCCTTAAGTCCTTTGCCCTTGCTGCAACGCGGCAGCGTTAGCTTTGTCAGCGGCAATAATCTCTATAAGCTGACGGAGACTGTGATTCAGACCTGGTGTTTGATTCTTGCGGCTTGCCCGGATGCTCGTTTGCTGCTTAAAACACCTGAGCTGGATGAGCCTGAAATTTGTGAAGCCATTACAGCGCGTTTTGTCCGGGCTGGCCTTGAGCCTGATCGGCTGGTCTTAATCGGCAGCAGCAGCCATCAACAGCAGCTTGAGTTTTATAGTCAGGGTGATATTGCCTTAGATCCGTTTCCGTATCAGGGTGGTTTTTCTTGCTGTGAGCCTTTGTGGATGGGGCTACCCGTGATTGCTCTGCGTGGCGGCACGCGTACAGCTGATAGTGTGTTAACGGCCATTAACCGTCAGCAGTGGCTGGCTGAGAACCCTGAAGCCTATATCAGGCTGGCTGTTGAGCTGGCTCAGGATCACCAACAACTTAAAGCTGAGCGCGAGGGTTTACGCCAGCTAGTCGCGTCCTCTGCCTTGATAGATGGTGAAGCTTATGCTCGAGAGCTGGAAGCCTTATACCGAAAGCTTTGGCAAGCTGCGCTTTAAGCCTTTAAAAATTTAAAAAAAGAGTAGACAAAAAAGAGTAGACGCTTCAGGGTCTGTTAACTCACTGAAGCGTCTAAATGTTAAGTGTTTGGCTTATGCCTTATCTGAAAAAGTTGTCG
>CAJYHH010000877.1 GCA_913773825.1 Candidatus Sericytochromatia bacterium
ACGTGTGCTCTTCCGATCTTGGATATTTAAGAATCCCGGTTTGCAGCTTACGGCGCCGGAAGCGGGCTTTACGACCCTCGTGTGGGGACATGGCGACTCCTGTCAGGATTGAGTGAAGACAGATTTAACAATTTTAATTGATTTTTCATGTGCTGCTGAAAGCTTTTTATGCTTTTTTAACGCTCAATTCGATTTAATCAGATCGAATTAGTAAAACTCTCAACTCTCATTATTGAATTGGAACATGAAGAAGCTTACCGTTAGTCAGGCTATTCACCATCAGCAATTCAAGTCTCTGCTTGAGCATCGAGACATGCCTGCGCTATCGGTTTATTTACCCGCTTCAAACCCATCTGTAGTTAAACAATTATTTGTTGAAGCTCAACGGGAGGCTGAAGCACAACTTGATACCTATGGCCTTCATCCACTTGAAATGCAAGAGTTATTGGTCCCACTACAAGAATTAACTCAGCAGCCAGACTTCTGGAATCAGGCGGTTCAGGGGCTGGCTGTTTATGTTTCTGCAGATGATAGTTGGACCTATTTTCAGGCCGTTACGCCGGATTTACGGGTGATCGCTGATGATTATTTTTACGTGATTCCACTGATTACCCACTATTTGAATCACAAAAACTTTTATGTGCTCAATTTGAGTCAGGATCAGCTTAGCCAGAACGAGAATCAGTTGCAGGCTCGTCTCTATGCTGCCAGTCAGTTAGAGATCACTGAAATTCCATTGTTATCAGCTGAGCTAAATGGGCCTGATAACCTTGCTGAGCTAGCTCGAGAGCTTTCAGGATTTTTGCATATTCGCGTTAGCCCTATCTTGATTGTCTGCCCTCAGCAGTCTACTTATCGTCAGCTATGTGAGCTCTTTTTAGCCAATGGCCTCAAGCTTGAGTGTCATTATGCTGAACTCAACACGGTTTCGCTGCCTGAGTTACACCAGCAAGCCTGGCAGCAACTGGCGCCAGTCCTGCGTTTTGAGCAAGCAGAAGCACTTCGTGATTATCAGACTTTACAAGATTCAACTAAGATTCTTCACGATGTAATGGCAGTAGTCCAGGCTGCTTATAATAGCCGGGTTGCCAAGCTGTTTCTGGTCACTCGTCCACCTCAGCCCAGCAGCCGTTCTCAGCGAGTCGAAGATATGCTCAACCGAGCCGCCATTTACACTTATCTCAACGGCGGCGAAGTCTATACGGTTCAAGCTGAAGAACTCAGCGGGACTGAACAGGCCGCTGCCATTCTGAGATATTAGTAGGTGGTAGAGAGTGTATGGTAGGTAGGGAAAATACCTGTCTTTATCCCCATCTACTCCCTACCACCTATTTACTTACATTGATTCGGGCGCGGAGATGCCAAAGATGCCTGTCAGCACGTTGCGAATGACAATTCTTGTGGCATGGGTCAGAGCTAAACGAGCCTGACTGAGCTCCAGGTTTTTGTCATCTAAAACACGGCACTGCTTGTAAAACGAGTGAAACAGGGCGGCTAATTCGCTGGCATAAGTGGTCAGACGATGAGGTTCACGATGAACTGCTGCAAAGGCCAGTTCATCGGGATAAGAAAGCAGTTTGACCAGCAAAGTCCGCTCTTCGTCTTTGATCAGCTGACCCAAATCTGCACCCTGAATATTCTCTGCCAGTGCGGCCAGACTTTCTGATTGAGCAGCTGTGCGGAAGATGCTGCAGATGCGGGCATGGGCATATTGAACGTAAAACACAGGATTGTCTGAACTCTGTTGTTTAGCCAGTTCAAGATCAAAGTCCAGAGCGGTTTCGGCGCTGCGCTGCATCAGCAGATAACGAGTTGCATCACGGCCGACTTCTTCAAAAACCTCACCAAAGGTGATCATGTCGCCAGTGCGCTTCGACATTTTGACCATTTCGCCATTGCGATACAGATGCACGATCTGGCCCAGCAAAATCTGCAGGGCGTCTTTAGGGTAGCCTAAGGCCTGAACAGCTGCCTGCATACGCGGGATGTAGCCGTGGTGATCCGCTCCCCAGATGTTAATCATGCGGTCGTAGCCACGGCGCAGTTTGTTCCAGTGATAGGCAATATCATTGGCAAAGTAAGTGCTGCTGCCGTCTTGTTTAACCAGCACGCGATCTTTGTCATCGCCGTATTCACTTGAGCGGAACCAAAGAGCGCCATCACGTTCTTCGGTGACACCGGCTTCATGCAGATGATTTAGCGCGTCTTGAATGGCACCTTCTCCGTGTAGGCGGCTTTCGGGGAACCATTCATCAAAGCTGACGCCAAATTCTTCAAGCTCCTGCTGCTGGGCGGTCAGAATAGCGGTGCGAGCCTGCTCACAAAAGAGTGAAACGGGCTCAGCCTGTAGATCAGAGCCATATTCTTCATAAAGCTTTTGGGCAAGTTCCTGAATATAATCACCGTGATAAAAACGGATCTGATCCTTGTTGTTGCCAGATTTTTCAGCGGTATAAGCGTCATAGACGCCCTGTTCTTCAGCTGTCAGAGTGATGCCTTTAGCCGCTAACTGACCAAAATAACAAGCCTGAACTGAAGCGCCAAGATTGTTGATCTGAGCGCCTGTATCGTTGATATAAAACTCAGTGGCAACTTCAAAGCCAGCTGTGCGCATCAGGCGCGCCAGACAGTCTCCGAGTACAGCCCAGCGGCCATGTCCAAAATGCAAAGGACCTGTCGGATTAGCCGAGACAAACTCAAGTAGGTAACGATGAGAGTCTGCACGCTCGTGCTGGCCAAAGTTTTCATTGCGTTCCAGGATCAGGTCCAGATGTTCCCGCAGCCAGGTCCAAGAAAGTTTAAAGTTGATAAAGCCTGGGCCTGCCAGTTCAATGTTTTCAAACATCTGGTCTTTAAGATGCTCGACTAAAATTTCAGCAACCTGGCGCGGATTTTTACGTGAGGGTTTGGCCAGGGTCAGAGCCAGATTAGTGGCATAATCACCGTGGCGGGTGTCGCGCGGCACTTCTACTTTAATTTCGGGTGTGATGCCGTTGAGCTCGAGCAGCCCGGCGGATGCGGCCTGGTCGAGGGCTTGTGCCAGGCGGCTGTGAATGGCTTTGAGCAGCATAGTTCCTCTTCGTCTCGTTCGTCTAAATTCTCTTAGCAAAATATTTGGAGAATGAAGGGTATTATACGCGTGGGCAGTCGGTAGTGGGGATGGAGGGGCTTTTAAAATATACAAACAAGCCGCCTGGACAGTATTCCAGACGGCTTGTTACGGCTTGTTTGAGCGGTGGTAAAGGTTACAACAGTTGTTCTAGCGTGTAATGGCGTTAATCGCCATGCTGACGCTGCTTGCAACATCTACGTCAAGATCGCCAAAATCGCCTCGCAGAACTTTTAGGGCATATTTTTCAGCGTCTATTTCATGGCGGGTACGAAAACCCATACGCCGTGCCAGTGGTGTCAGCAGGCAGGTTCCAGTTGTGCTGTGCTGGAAAAACAGCGGCAGGGCTAAAAGTGGTAGGAGCAGCCAGCGACGAGCGCGCACAAAACCTAACACGAGTCCAATAAAAGAGAGACTGCTGGCTTTAACTGCCATAAAACGTTCAATGTCCCACTCTTGCTCAAGTTCTTTGATTCGTTTGCTAATCAGGGTATGAGACTGACCTGCATACATCGTCAGACGTTCACGGATTTTTTCATCGATGAGTGCATTGACCGCCGGATCAGAAGCGGCTCTGACGCGATCCAGATCACGCGCAACCAATGGTGAAACCTGATGAATCGGAATTTCAGCCAATTTAAAAGGATCAGACGGTTGCTGATTGATATGAAGGGTTTGTGCGTGTGAAATCGGAGCAGGCTCAATGTTTGTTATTTGACGTGATGGAGTCTGCTCTGTTTTAGGCTCAGGCTTGGGAGCTCCGGCCTGTTTTTCGGTTTTGATAGGTGGGAGTTGGGTAACAGCCTGATGATCAACTGCTTGTTGTTGTTTGGCGGATTTTGCTGGTTGTTTAGCTGGGAAATCCGTTTGAAACTCTGTTTGGGAATGAGTTTGGGACTGTTTAGAAGAGGTGTTTTTATTCGGCATTGCTTCCCTCCTGGCCTGTGGCTTAAATTAAAAGTTAATATATTAATATTATTGCATTGTTTTTGGCGTAATCAAGGGCTAAAACACGCAGAGATATAAAGGGATCGTATAAAGACGTGGTGGGTAATGAGGTCCGGATGGTGAACCTAAAAAAGACTCAATAAATTTAGATAAGCCAGTTTGCCTATCACTGATCAAAGTTGGAGAGTTTGAAAATCCTGCTCAGTCTCATCTAAAATAGTCTCAAGATGTTTACTTTGTGAAATGCATTCACTTAAGCGCTGCTGCAGGCGCTCACCAAAGCAAGACATGACTTCTAAAATCTCCATAACCAAAAGTGTACTGAGATCGCCTCGCAAGCGGACAAAGCGATAACGCAAAGTCAGGCGATTGTGGGCGTAGTCGCAGAGTAAGGCGCCTAATGGTAAAAAGCGATTAAAGACTCGCAGCAGCTCATGAATCCGCGGCCAGGCTTCAGGCGGGATCTGATTGGGCAAGGTCAAATCAAAACACAACATCCAGGTGTTTTGAGGCTGTTCACCAGCCAGGTGCCAGCGTCTGAGCCAGCGAATTGTAATAGCTGGTGATCCTGCCCGCGTTGACACCTGTACAACTGGTGAATGGCTGTCAGCCTGGCCCAAAGTCTGGATCTGAAAATCAAGATATTCAAGCGTGACAACTAGATTTTGCATTAACAGATCTTCAGAACCAAAACTATCTTCGAGGCCATTAAGAGCTGGGTTAATGGGTTCTGCATCTGGCATCAGGCTAAGGCGTTGTCTTAAAAGCTGAAAGCGACTCTGTTCAAGCTCTTCGCGTTTTTGTCTGAGTTGATGTGATCGTTGATTGAGCTGGGATTGAAGCTGTCGCAAAGAACGCATTTGCTCACGCAAACGCAGGATATCACCAGGATAATCAACGGGTTGAGCTGAGAGCTGCTCCAGCTTTTGAATAATCTGTTGCTGTTGCAAATCAAGCGATTGATCTTGATGGGCCAATTTGATTGATTCGACTTCCAGCAATTGCCAATAAAATCTTAACTGACGCTGTTGTTCGCGGCGTTCGCGGTTTTGGTGATAACGGCGCTGATAAGCCTGAGTCAAGAATCGGCTTGCCAAGAGCAATTGGAGGCTGATCATAAGCCCCCAAATGGGTCCACTGCGTATGCTGGTAAGGCCTCCGGCTAATAAACTTAAGCACAGACCCAGATTATAAAGCAGAGCTTGAGGTAAAGGGCCTGGGTGATGATTTGTTTCCGGCGGGGGAGGCAGGGCGAGAGTTTCAAGAATCGGAATCTGAGTAAGAAGAGCTTTAAATTTATCACGCAACTGCTCTTGAATTTCACCTGGGGCTACGTGAATCAGGACTTCATGTACCCAATCAAAAACTTTGGGCAACAAGGCCTCAAGCCCAAGCACAATATCAAGGCCGAGCAGGCCGTTCAGAGAGCGCTCTTCGTTTAGCAGCATATGTCTAAAAAAGAGACCTTCTTCGGGGTGTAATTCAAGGTTGCCTAATGGCAAAAGATGGTTGATCACGCTGAGTAAGCGATTTAATTCACGGGTAAAAGGCGCAGGAATAGCTTCAGGATAACGCGCTACAAAATAAAAAACTGACGAAATTTCATCATGATGACCTTCTAACACATCATTTGCGCAGAACACCCTGAGCACATACTCGTGCTCAGTCTTGTTTTCAGCGGGATTGAGTCTAATTAACAGCTGACGAACTGGATGTACACTATCTGCTTCGACTTGTTCAGCCTGCAGATTGGTGTAGGTGATCAGGGCGCCCTGAAGTTCGTCAAGACTCGACACGTTTTAAAGCATCCGATCTCGATTAATAGAGGTGTGGGGTGGCTGAAGAGGCTGCTGTGGCAGCTGTTGCTGGGGTAAGGCTTGTATAAACTGGCCAGTCATCTGTGAGAGTGAGGCTAGTCCACTAAGTCGATCGGGAACCACCAGACTGACACCTTTGCCTTCGGCTAATTTTGGCAGTGTTTCAAGATACTTTAAAGCCAAAACCCGATCTTCAGCTTGTTCAGAAGGAAAAGCTTCGAGCAATTTTTGTAAGGCCAATTTCTGCGCTTCGGCTTCAATCAGAGCAGCTTCTGCTTTGCCGCGGGCTTCAAGGACGGTAGATTCTTTTTGGGCTTCAGCTTCCAGAATGCGTGACAGTTTATCGCCTTCTGCTTTGAGGACAGAAGATTGTTTGGCGCCTTCGGCTTCTAAAATGGCGGCACGTTTGCGCCGTTCTGCAACCATCTGAGAACTCATAGCCTCGATGATATCGCGACCAGGGGTAATTTCTTTGACTTCGACACGGGTGACTTTAATGCCCCAGACAGAAGTCACTTCATCCAGGACAGCCTGGAGTTTGGTGTTGACCGTATGACGCGAGGTCAGAGTCTGATCCAGTTCTAATTCACCAATCAGATTGCGCAGAGTGGTAATAATCAGCTGTTCAATGGCGTCATGAAAAGACGCAACCCCATAAAAAGCTTTAGCCGAATCCGTAATCCGGTAATAAGTGACAGCATTGAGATAAACCGTCGCATTGTCCTGAGTAATCATGGCCTGAGGCTCAAAAGTATGCATCTGCTCACGCAGGTCAGTGGTAAAGACAATCCGATCAAAGCCTGGAATCAAAAAATTAATTCCACTGTCAAGAGTACGGCTATAGCGCCCAAGCCGTTCAACAATCGCCTGCTGAGACTGTCGGATGATGCGAATCATCTGGCCAAGCACAATCGCGACCAAGATTATAAATCCAAACGCAATCCATCCGCTCATGTATGTTCTCCTTCAAAGGTCTGACTTTCAAGCTCCGTAAAACGGACATCATTTGTGTGCAGGGCATGGCGTGGCACAACTTCAAAGCAATTATCGCGAATGGCCGCGATGGTAACAAATTGGCCGACATCAAGAGCTTCGTAACAACTCGCATTCCAGATCTCGCCATAAATTTTAATTCGTCCTCTGCCATGGGCACTGATGGCTTCAATAACTTCTCCGTTCTGACCAAGAAAGCCTTCTGCACCAGCAGCATGGCGAGGGGATTCGATCAGTTTGCGCAGAACAGGCCTTAAAAACAGCACCATTAGCAGAGAAAATACTCCAAAACTGGCGGCTTGCCAGGGCCAGCTTAATCCGATTGCTGCTGTAGTTGTAGCAGCTAAAGCGCCACAGGCCAGCATTAAAGCGGTCATTTCACCTAGCAGGAGCTCGGTGATGACCAGCCCAGCAAATAGCAACAACCAGAGCCAGACCATTGGGTCCTCCTGGGCGCTATGCCCTCTTTATGGCCAGATTATAGCATGGGAAAAGCAAAAAAATGCCCGCGGCGATGATGTTTAAAAGCTTTAAAATCAGACCTGGATTAAATGCCCAAACTAACGATTTATGAGCCTTTTGCCTAAGTCTTCTTAACCTTTTTAGATTGAAGCGAAGCCTTAAAAGGTCTATAATCGGATCAGGACGCCACTTGGCTGCTCTTGCAAGTTTATTAAATAATGATTAAAATTAATCTAAACGTGCTGTATCTACCACAAGATCCAGTCGCAATACGGCGAAAACCTTTTTAGATAGAATCCCTTGGAGGAACCGACCAATGCCCAGCCTGAGACCGCTCAACGAGATTATGCCCGCCGCCCAGCAGCCGAGCTACCCTCAGCAGCAGCAACCGGTTCAGCCTATGCCCCAGCAGCCTGTATATCAGCAACAGCCCATGCAGCAGCCTGCTTCTAACACTTATACCGCTCAGCTCCAGAGTACCCAGCAACTTGATCAAATGCGCAACAATGGTCGCGTTGAAATTGTGGTGCAAGATGCTCAAGCTGGCCATGTGTTTATCTCTACCGATCAGCTGAATATCGCCAGTATTGAAATGCAGAATCCCCAGCTTGCTCAGGAGCTGCGTATGTTCGACACCAACCATGATGGCTGGATTGTTGAACAGGAACTCAAAACAGCTACTACTGTTGGCGCAACAACTCCTGCTGGCAGCGAAAAAGTCAGCACCTTCGAGCACGTTGCTTCTTCCACGCTTGGTGGCGGCCTCTTTGGCGGCGCTGTCGGTGGTCTGGCCAACAAAGCCGGTCTGAACCTGGGTGCCAAATTCGGCGTCAAGGGTTGGGTCGCTGGTATGGCCGCTGGTGCGGCTCTTGGTCTGGTTGGTGGCTTTATGACTAAGCCCAATGGCAAAGAAGAAGCCGTTCAGAATTACACCAATGCCTATGGCTACCGCCCCGAAACCCAGTGGAATCAGAACCGTCTGATCAAGACGATTCTCTAATCCCAGTTATCGAATATTCAACAGCAGTGGCCAGGACAACTTCCTGGCCACTGCTGTTTTTTGCGCAATTTTTTGCGCAATTTTGGCTGATTGACTTTCATTAAGATAAATCTGAACTTAATGTTAAGTCCATAATAAATCAAGATTAGAATTCGCAGGATAAGGCTTCAAAACAGCATAAATACTGTATTGCGCTAGGGGCTATGAGCTCTAGGCTGTGAACCAGTTAAACAAACCTCTTAAATTGTTTTGCTGAGCCAAAGCCCAGTGCCCACAGCCCGAAGCCCCAACAAGACAAAAGAGGTTTAAGCAAATGGGTGACATGAAAATTTCTTCCGGACATATGGTTAGTGCTTCTGCTGAAACACGTGAGGCCATTAAGTCAGCCAAAGACGCTGTTGCCAAACATGCCAAAGCCGTTAAAGACATTGCTGGCGACACCGGTAAAGACCTTGCCAAAGCTGCTGCTGTAGGTGCTGCTGTTGGAGCTGTTTCACCGCTGCCAGGTGGGATGGTTCTGGGTGGTGTAGCCGGCGCTGCTGCAGCTGCTGGTGCTAAAGTAGCAGGTAAAGCTGCTGAACAGGCTAAACAAATCAAAAGCACTGAAAAAGAAAAAATCGCTGTTAAAAGTGGTCTGGCAGCAGGATTAGTTGCTGGGCCGGCTCTGGGTCTGGGCACCTATCTGTTTGTCTCTGGCAAAGCCAAAGAAGGCTGCGACAAGATGATTGAATTTATTAAAAAGCATCCTGATGTGCTGCTGGCTACGCCAAATCAGGCGATTAAAAAGTAAACGCATCTCACACATCGTTAACATAAAAGCCCCCAATCACTTGATTCAGTGATTGGGGGCTTTGGTTTTGTCTGTTTATTTAAAGCTCTGATTCTTCCTCAAGTGGCCAGTCATGAGGCTTAAGCAGAAGCCGTGCCAGCCAGACACCCAGGCCAGAAAGCAAGGGAAT
>CAJYHH010000878.1 GCA_913773825.1 Candidatus Sericytochromatia bacterium
CAAGCCCAGAATCAGGCGGTTCTGGTTAAAGCCAGTGCCATCAAGCTGAAAATGAACTTCATTGGTAAAAAAGGGTGTAAAGGCACTGTCGGGAATATGATAATTAAGCCCGACGCGCGTGCGGTAGCGCCAGAACTGATGATCTGGCCGCATCCGGAACTCAAAGCGATGTCGATTGTTCCAGCGCAAATCTGGTAAAAACTCCCCTTTAAAGGTCGGCTCAAATTCTAGCCTGACTTCCTGGCCAAAGTTATGGCTGGACGTGGGAAAAGCAGCAGACGTCAGATGCATGGCATAAGTCAGCCAGGGCATGAGGTTCCAGATCGGGCCGACGCGTAACAAAGACTGCTGCAGGCCAATATCGTGAGCAAACTGATGCTCGGTATAGAGACGAAAGCGATCGGGAATCACGTCATGCCAGGCTAAGTTGGGATCAGTTTCAGGTGACAGGGTCAGCTGGGTTTCAGCAGATGTCCAAAATTCAAAACTTGGCGCTGCAGCTTGAGCCGCGCCCGTTAGTTGAAACATTTGACACGTTAACAGCAGGGTACTCACGGCGACAAACAGACGTTTCATAAGTCCTCCAGGATAGACAAACTGATTTAAAAACCTGCTATCCCTCAATGTCGATCACTCAGACAAGCTTGCCGTAAACGGTTTTTCAGTCCGTTTTTTCAGGCCGATTTGCTTCAGCTTAACATGACCAATCAGCTCTAAAGCCAGGATTCTGATTTGGGCCTAAAAAATGGTCTGAATCTGCGTATGTTAGACTGATTCATACATAAGAGGCAGGGACATGTCAGATTCACTCACCTTCGCACCGGCTGACTGGGCCAGTTTAATTCAGGACCGCGCCAGCACAGGCCGCAAGGTTTATCGTTTTTTAGACAAAGGTGAAGCCAGCGGCGAAGAGCTAAGTTATCTGCAATTACACGAGCAGGCTGGCAGTCTGGCCAGACACTTACTCAGCCGTTATCAGCCCGGTACTCATCTGATGCTTTTATTTGAGCCTGGCCTAGATTTTTGTAAAAGCTTTTGGGCCTGTTTATTAGCTGGCATGGTCGCTGTACCGGTCTATCCACCGGCAGATCCCCGAATGCGGGAACGCTTTATGGCTTTAGCCCGTGATGCAGGGGCGAAAGGGGTTTTGACTACTCAAAAAATCAAATCAATGGTAACGTTAGCGCGCTGGATCATGCCAGCTTTACGCAAATTAGATTGGCTGTCCGTTGACCAGCTTGCGTCAGTTTCAGGAGACTTGCCGACTTCAGTTGGTCCCCAACAGCTCGCTTTGCTGCAATATACTTCTGGCTCCACCGGCACACCCCGCGGGGTAATGCTCAGCCATGGCAATCTCTGGCAAAACCTGCTCTGCTTAGAAGGCGCCCGCATCTCAGCTGGCAATCAATCGGCAGTTGACGACCATCTGGTTTCCTGGCTACCGCTTTATCACGATATGGGCTTGATGGCCTCCGTGATCTTTCCGGTATTTTTGGGGGCTCATTCGACCATTTTTTCGCCCCTGCATTTTTTACAAAAACCCGTACGCTGGCTCAGAGTGCTCTCAGAAACCCAGGCCAAAATTTCCTGTGCACCAAACTTTGCCTTTGATTTTTGTTTGCGCAGAATTAAACCAGAACAAATGGAAGGCATTGATCTCAGCCATTGGGACAGCAGCTTAAACGGAGCTGAGATGATTCGTGCAGAAACACTCAGAGCCTTTATTGAGCGATTTAAACCCTGGGGGCTGTCCGAGCGGGTGTTTTTTCCGAGCTATGGCATGGCCGAATCCACTGTCTTTGTCACGGGCAGCGTTCGCCAACAACCACTGGTAATCTGTAAATTGAGTAAACAAGGCCTGCAGGCTCATCAGATTCAAACACCACTTGATGCCGGTGACACACAAGAACTGGTCAGCGTTGGCAAAGCTTATGGCGACACCCAAATTGCCATTGTCGATCCCGCAAGCCAGCTTCAGGGGCAGCGTTTAGAACCCAATCAGATTGGCGAAATCTGGATCCGTGGCAAAAGCGTCGGAATGGGGTATTGGCAGCAGCCAGAAGCAAGCCACGAACTTTTTCAAGCTGAGCTTGACGGTCAACACTGGCTACGCAGTGGCGATCTGGGCTTTCTCTATCAGGATCAACTGTATATTACCGGCCGGATCAAAGACCTGATTATTCTCCAGGGCCAGAACTATGCGCCGCAGAGTTTTGAAAGCAGTGCAGAGAGCGCTCATCCCGCCATTCGCACAGGCTGTGTAGCGGCTTTTGGCGCAGGAGATCCCGAAGGTCTGGTTTTACTCATCGAAATCAGACCAGAATCCAGCGAATCAATAGACAGCATTAAACGGGCTGTCACAGAGGCCATTAGCCAACAGCACGGCGTCCCGGTTCAAGATCTGCAGCTGGTGGTCAAAGGCAACTTACCCAAAACCACCAGCGGCAAACTTCGGCGCCGGGCCTGTAAAGAACTCTATCTCAGCAACAAACTCAAAATCTGGAAGCCGAAAAAATAGAGTCTGCAGGCTGCTTAAATGGCGCAGTTATCGTCTTCGCAGACTTCACCATTCGCCAAAACTTCCAGCTTGGCTTTGGGATTTTCTGCGGCAACTTTTTCTAAAACTTGTTTAAAAGCAGCAACAGGCTGAGCACCTGAAATTGCGTATTTGTCGTTAAAAACAAAGAACGGCACACCGGTAATGCCCATTTCACGGGCCTGGCGCTCATCTGCACGCACAGATTCAGCGTAAGTGTCGTTTTCAAGCGTGGTCAGCACGTCTTCGTCGTTAATGCCGACTTCGTCGAGTAAACGCGCCAGAGTCTGGGGGTCATTGACGTTTTCGCCTTCGGTAAAATAAGCGCTTAATAGACGTTCTTTGGCCTGATCCTGCAAACCCCGTGCGGCAGCCAGATGTAATAAGCGATGGGCATTAAAGGTATTGGCGCGGATGGACTGCTTGAGACGTAAATCCAGACCGGCTTCTTTACCCATGCCAATCACCCGATCCATCATGCCTTCAGCCTGTTCACGGGACTGACCGTATTTCTCCATCAGCGCGTCAATCATGGGACGAGCATCATTGCCTGCATGAGGGTCAAGTTCAAAACTGTGCCAGCGCACTTCGACGCTGTCTTTATCGGCAAAATCAGCCAGAGCCTGTTCAAAATGGCGTTTACCGATATAACAAAAGGGACAGACCACATCAGACCAGATATCGACTTTCATGTGTGTAGCCTCGCTTTAAAAATCTTTTAGAATTTTGGCACATTCGGCCAGTTCTGCGTCACTGAGTTGCCATTGTGCTGCTTGAGCATTCGCCTGAACCTGCTCAATCCGAGTTGCGCCGGCAATCACAGAAGCGACTGTATCATGCGCCAGCAACCAGGCAAAAGCAAGCTCTAGCAGAGTATGACCCTGACTCTGGGCAAAGTTCAGCAGTTTTTCAACTAACTCAAGTTTACGCTGATCAGGGGCCGAGCCTGACAGGCGGCTGTTTTCAGGCAAAGGCTGATTCAGGCGATATTTACCGCTTAAAAGACCACTTGCCAGCGGGAAATAAGGC
>CAJYHH010000879.1 GCA_913773825.1 Candidatus Sericytochromatia bacterium
CAGACCGTTATTGAGCAGCTCACGCCAGTTGTCAGGATACTGGGCCAAAAACTCTGCGCGTGACAAAACCTGCACACCACCCATTTCACCCATCGAAATAAAAATAACAATTCGATCACCGGCATGATTGAGAGCTGGATTCATGTTGATACTCCTAAATGTCTGTCTGATGAAGATATTTCTGAAGATACCGGTTAATAAATAAAAATTGTCTCAAGTCGGGCCCCTTCAAAATTAAAATCCCACTAAATCAGAAATGTTTGATTTAGCAGGACAGGATGTTTGATTAAGTATTTAAACAGTTAGGCGATGAGCCTGGCTCTCAGCATTCTGATGCTCATTGAGGTCAAGACGGCGTGAGAAAAACATCACCAGCGCCAGGACAACAAACAGACCCAGGCTACCCATCAGTAGCGCGTAGTCTTGCTGATTCAGAATTACATAGATAAATCCATAGAGGGAGAGCAGCACCCCGCCTGTTACAGCGGTCAGTGACAGACTGCGTAAAAAGCCTGCGGCATAAGCGGTGACAAGGCTAATGGTCATGGTGGCTGAGATGGCATAGGCTTTTTCAAATCCAAGCTGTTCAGAAATCGAGAGCAGCAAAGTGTAAAACACACAGAGCGCAAAGCCGACTAATAAATACTGAAGCGGGTGTACCAGGCGTTTAGTCAGGACTTCGACAAAGAAGAAAGTCAGAAAGGTCAGGCCAATAAAGAACAGAGCATATTTAACTGAACGTTCTACTTTCAGATAGTGATCTACAGGCTGAATCAGATGAACCCCAAAAGCTGAACCCTCAAAGCTATATTGTTTACCCTGCCAGAGCTGGGGAAAGTTGCGGTTAAGATGTAACACTTGCCAGTTGGCATCAAAGCCTTGAGTGCTGATATTGCGAGTATCAGGTAAAAAAGCGCCATCAAAGCTGGGGTCTGGCCAAGGCGCTTTTAAGCCAATACGCGTTTCTTTACCCACCGGCATAAAAAACAATTGCTGATTGCCTTTAAGCGCCAGGTTTAATTCAAACGGCACGCGGCTTAGGCGCAGTTTATCGTTAAGCGGTACACGGGTATGAATTCCGGCTTCATACAGATGATCGGTGACAGCACCAGGGTCAAAGCTATGAGCTTTGCCGTTCCAGATCGGAAGAGCGTCGTGTAGGGAAAGAG
>CAJYHH010000880.1 GCA_913773825.1 Candidatus Sericytochromatia bacterium
CAACGATTCAAAAATATTGGTTGCCCTGGCTGGTAGCGATGCCGTTTGAAACCGCGATTGCAATTTCATCGCTCATTTTTGGCGGTGTGCTCGAAAAACTACCCAAGCTGAGAATTGCCTTTGCCCACGGTGGCGGTTCCTTTGGTTGCCTAGTGGGCCGAATTCAGCACGGTTTTGAATGCCGTCCGGACCTCTGCCATGTCAACGATATTCAGGACCCAAAATCTTATCTGGGCAGATTCTGGGTAGACTCCTTAGTTCATGATCCTGACGCCCTGCAGGATCTGATTCGGATTTATGGCGAAGACAAAGTCATTCTGGGCTCAGACTACCCTTTCCCCTTAGGTGAAAATATTCCGGGCACACTGGTTGAAAGTATGTCTTTTGGCCCTGAATTACGGGAGCGCTTATTATCTCATAACGCCCTCGACTGGCTGGCCAAACCCCGTGCTCACTATCTGAGTCTGTCTTAGTCCCAGCAGCTCAGACTGTATCATCATGATTCCGACGGATCAAACGCCTGACACAACAGAACCTCTCAATCAGGCCCATTGGGGGGCAGTTGGCGCTTTATCGCTGGGAATTTCCGGCATGGTCGCAGCTGAGCTCTTACCGATTAGCCTGCTGACCCCTATGGCCACAGAGCTACAGATTAGTGAAGGT
This sequence comes from Candidatus Sericytochromatia bacterium, assembly GCA_913773825.1. Taxonomy (GTDB): domain Bacteria; phylum Cyanobacteriota; class Sericytochromatia; order UBA7694; family UBA7694; genus CAJYHH01. The sequence goes on from CAJYHH010000880.1 coordinate 664, forward strand.
CTGGCAGGCCAAAGTATTACGGTAACAGGCATTATCGGGCTGGTGATGAGTTTGTTTACCGCGACACTAACCCAAGGCTTTAATCGTCGCGCTGTCTTGATGACTTTTACAGCGGCGTTAGTGATATCCAGTCTGATGGTCAGCTTTGCGCCCAATGTTTGGGTACTGATGGCAGGCCGGAGTTTGCTGGGCTTTGGTACAGGAGGCTTTTGGGCTTTAGCAGCAGCCAGCACCATGCGTCTGGTTCCAGCTGCCAAAGTCCCACGCGCGCTGTCGCTGATCTTTGGCGGCGGCTCGATAGCCACCGTTGCAGCAGGCCCGCTTGGCAGTTATCTTGAACAACTGATCGGCTGGCGGGCTGTTTTTTCAGTCACGGCACTCCTGGGCCTGATGGCCCTGATCTGGCAGTTTGTCTCGTTTCCGCCAATGACCGCACAAAGCCCCGCTCGTCTAAAAACCTTATTAGACGTGTTAAAGCGCCAACAGTTTGGTTTAGGTCTGCTTGGGATTGTCCTGATTTTTACCGGTCATTTTGCGTTTTTTACGTATGT
>CAJYHH010000881.1 GCA_913773825.1 Candidatus Sericytochromatia bacterium
TGCCCAACGCTGTCAGCGTCAGATTTTCAGAGTCCGGTGATTTACTCAATCTGCATCATAAACTCAAAGCCCGCCTCTGTTATAACGCCCAGGAAGAAATCTGGCAGGCCAGTTTAGATGAGCTTGAGCAGATTACAGCGGTTCATCCCACGATTGGTCAGTATCTGCGCCCACCCTGCGGCCTGCGCGAAATGGGTCTGCGTAAACCTTTCTGTCCAGAAGGCGCTCGCTATTGCGGCGTGCCGGTCTGGCGTCTAAAACCTGAAGAATATAGCCGCATGATCTGAGCTAACTGAGAGCTGACGTGCAGCCTATGCGTCCTCTTGTTTAATTAACTTTGATACGAAGGTTTGACTTCTTATTTGCTCAGGAGTCTTTCGCGATCCATTCAATCGGCTCCAGTGGGCTCAATTGTGTTTCAGATCTATTTACAAAGGGATGCAGGAATTTGAAACGACACAGATTTTTGTGTTCATACGCTAGAAATGCTTTACGTGTCCAAAACCAAAACTCAAATAGTCTGGATAGCCAAGTCATGATCAAGGTTAACGGAACCAACTGAATTAAAGATTAAGATTTAATAGATCGGTCTTCATTAAAGAACTTGCAAAGTTTTGGCAAGATAATATTTACTGAACTGTCGTAAAATTGTAATCAGGGCTTGACTCTGGTTCATGGCGATCAACAGCTGTCTGCCGAAATTCGCGTAACGGGCGAGAATTTTCCCCTATCACGCCGCTTTTATCAGCTTCAGCTCGATGGAGAGAATGTGGTGATCTATCAGACCGAAGTTGCTCAAGATGGCGTTAGTGAGCTTTTGATTGCCATTCCGAGTGCTTCAGATTTTATGAGCCGCTCTCAGCATCAGCTATTAGTCAGTACGCCCTTTGGCACCTTGATTCAGGAGTTTTAAGTTATGATTTTACGGCATGGTTTTCTGAACGATCTTTTCTTTAACAAAAGCCGCAAGCCTTGTGCCGAAGCTCAGACCGAGCCTGACGGACATGTGCTCTTCATCGATGCCAGCTGCGAGTATGCCTACGATAAAAAACAGAACCGGCTCAGAGACGAAGATATCAATAAAGTCGTCCTTACTTTCAAGGAATTGGCCGAGGTCGAGA
>CAJYHH010000882.1 GCA_913773825.1 Candidatus Sericytochromatia bacterium
TACGGGGTTTTGGGGAAAGCGTCAACCCGATTCAACATCTTGTTTTTCGCTTGCCTTTACCGAACCTTAAGCTCAATGTCAGCTCATTCAGATTACCGAACCTTCGCTCACCTGCACAGTAGATCCAGACTCTTTTCCTTTAAAATACCAAATTGAGCAGCTTAAGATTCCGTTGTTTTTTGCATGGGATTACAGGGTGTCAAAATAAAAAAATCTTTACACTCACTTGTTTTCAGGTTGTCTCAAACCAGAAAATAGGGCTCATTTTTAAACGGTCTAAGACATCCCTTAAATTTTTTACCAGCCTTCTCTGTTTTAGCAGGATTCAGATTACAGCTAAGTTAAACATTTTACATTTAGCCAGCTGATAAACAGCTAAAGCCTCAGATTTTATACCTGTTGCCCTGTAAAAATCCTTAGCTCAAGCTCAAAAAAAATGAAAAAATTTGTCCCTCAGATGCCGATCCTAGTTTTAAACAGAGGCAACAAAGAAGTTTTGAGCACACGCTCTTAAAAAAATGCCCTGCCCAAGCACAAAGATCAGCTGTTTTTTTAATGTTTGACGCTCTCCTTTTGCAACATCCATTTTTTTCAGCCCTGATTCTGATTAAAAACAAAAGCCAGAGCAGAACTTAGGTAAAAACAGGTATTCAGGCAGCTTGAATAAACGCTGAACCTTAAGTAATTAAATGATTCTCTATCCATAAATAAAGCGGCAAACTTAAACGACTTGTCGCAAGCTGCTCAGAAAAAATGTATTGGGCTCTCAGAATCAGCGGTTGCAGCCAGGCGCTTGTATAAATCTAACTAAACCTTGATCCAGCTGCTCATCAAGACAATTAAACCCTTCAACTTAACCACAGCAACATTCTTCAAAGCAGGCCGTGATCATGATCAGAAGTTTTCAAGCAGGCGACATGGAGCAGGTTCTAAAAATCTGGCTGAATGCATCTCTTAAAGCTCATGATTTTATTCCAGCCGAATTTTGGCAATCCCAGCTTAGCAATATGCGTGAAATGTATCTTCCGGCGTCAGAAGTATGGGTGTATCAGAAAAACACGGAAGTGCTCGGCTTTTATGCCCTTCTCGACCATCAATTAGCTGCTATTTTTGTCGCACCAGAAGCCCAGAGGCAAGGCGTCGGAAAAGCTTTGCTTAACCAGGCTAAATCCCAAAGAGCCTTTCTTAGCCTGTGCGTTTACCAGGCGAATCAAGCCAGTCTCGATTTTTATCATTCTCAGGGCTTTAAAGTGGTGGCAGAACAGATCGATCAACAGACAAATCAGCCGGAAGTTGAAATGAGATGGCCGTAGAAGCCAGCGAAGCTGGCGTTTTGGGTAGCGCGGCAGGCCTTATCCGTAAAGCGATCCGTAAAGCGCGATGCGCTAACGGCTAAGCCTTGAGTAACAGCTGGTGGGGTTAAACAGAAGACATCCAGCGGCTGTACGGCAAATGAGCTGGAACCTTCCGCTCATGATCCTGCGCAGGCTCGGCAATCAAAGCCCACAGCCTTCACAGCCCTTTCCCCCCAACGAAAAAAGCCCTCTAGAGAATTCTAGAGGGCTCTTTTCAAGGTAAAGTCCTGGCGTTGGGCTATCTTCCCGGGCAGTCGCCCGCCGAGTATTGTCGCTGCTGGCGCGTTTCACTACCGTGTTCGGAATGGGAACGGGTGGGGCCACGCCGCCGTAACACCAAGACAT
>CAJYHH010000883.1 GCA_913773825.1 Candidatus Sericytochromatia bacterium
TTTCTTGATCGCTGTAAAAATAATTCTGGGCTTCAAACACACTAGGCAAAGGCTGCCCCTGGGTGCCATGACTCTGAAAATGCAGCAGACTCAAATCACTTGAACTCGCCAACTCTTCAGCTTCAGCATCGGTTTCAGCACAAACCACATAAACACCCAGAATCACTTTGGGCACTGTGGACCATTTCCAGGGTTTAAACAAACTGCGATAAAGTCCAATCACTTCCGCAGCCTGATCAGGATCATGCTGGTGAGCAAAAGCATAACCAATCCCTAAACGAGCCGCTAATCTAGCACTATATTCACTTGAACCCAATAGCCAAAGCTCAGGCGCTGCCACTCCAGTGGGTATCGCCGTTACAGCTCCCAAAGGATGCCCTTCAGGAAAGTCGTCACTTAAAAAGGCCATCAGCTCATACACTTGCTCAGCAAAATCATCGCCAATCTGATCAAGCATTTGCAAGGCCTCAGGTGTCCGCGGCATCCGGCGCAGAGCCAGCGAAGTCAATTGATCGGTGCCTACCGCCCGACCTAAACCTAAATCAATTCTCCCCGGATACAGGGCTTCAAGCAAATGAAAGGTCTCAGCCACTTTTAAAGGCGCATGATTAGGCAACATGATCCCGCCACAGCCCACACGCAGATTTTTCGTTGTTGCCGCAATCCGAGTCGTCATAATCTCAGGCGTAGCAGAGCCCAACCACTGGGTATTGTGGTGCTCGCTCAACCAATAACGATAATAACCCAACTCATCAGCCATTTCAGCCATCGAGACCGTCTGGCTCACTGCATCCGCTGGCGTCAAACCCGAAGGCACCGGGCATAAATCCAGCACAGATACAATCGCAGAATCACGGATGGGATGGATTTCACTGTTTTTTGCGCTGGTTCTCTCACTTTGGTCACTGTACCGTTGACTCATCTGTTCACCCATCCCTTCTTAAATCCCATCCGTGTCCCCGCCTTCTTGATCCGTGAAAGCCGAGTCATCCGCCCCTATCCGTGATCCAGGCACTTAAGCAGCACTTCAACATATGTTTCCACGGGCAGGACTCCAGATAGCGCATAACGTTTGTCTATCAGGGTAAAAGGCACACCCGTTACCCCCATCCCGCGTGCTTCAAACTCATCAGCCCGGACATCATGTAAAAATTCTTCAGAGCCCAATACAGCTTCAATCCGCTCTGCAGACAAACCCACTTTTATCATCAATTCGGTTAGCATTTGATTGTCATCCAGCGCAAGACCGTCGCAGAGTGTAGCTGACATCAGGGCTTCCACGGCTGCTTCTTGCAGGCCAAACTCAGCCGCTAAATAAACCAGCCGATAAGCATTAAATGCATCGCGTCGTTTGGCACGGCTCAGGCTCAGGCTAAGTCCGGCAGCAGAGGCCAGGGTTTCAATCCGGTCAAAAACGTGTACATCACCTTGATGA
>CAJYHH010000884.1 GCA_913773825.1 Candidatus Sericytochromatia bacterium
GTCAGGGGTTGAATCTCCATCTGGCCTCTATATATTGATTTTAAAATCAAGATTGACTGAATAAATCAATATTGTCAAGATAAGGGTATCACTTCCTTTTGGGGCAACAAAACAGCCAAGACACAAAACCCAGGAGCACTTTAAAGGAGACTTTTATGCAAGCTTTTAACGGACTTGAAGATGTTGTCGCTGCTCATACTTGTTTAAGTCATGTTGACGGTGCGCGCGGTGAATTAATCATTGCAGGCTGGCCGCTTGAACAGCTGGTTCAGCATTTTGATTACAGCGCTACGGCAGCTTTACTTTGGCAGCCGTTTTTACCAGAACTCGATGCTGCTAAAATCAGCTTCGGTTTAGGTCAATCCAGACTCCAAGCCTGGCAAGCCCTGAAGCCCTTTGCCTCTAAAATTCGCAGCTTGTCAGCACTTGACGCTTTACGCTTAGGCCTTGACCTGACAGCTGATCTGCCTGAGCTTGAAGATCAAGTCGGTGTCATCGCGACGCTACTTAGCGCCTTTGCCCTGAATCAAGGTTCAGACTCAGCACCTGATCCCCATGCTGAGCCGATCGCGGATCTGCTGCGTCAGTGTCAGGGGCTGACAACCGCTGCTGATCCTGCTTTTGTCAAAGGCCTGACTCGTTATCTGGTAAGCGTTAGCGATCACGGTCTTAATGCCTCAACTTTTACAGCACGCGTGATTGCCTCAACCGCTTCAGATCTGCGCTCAAGTCTGGCAGGAGCTCTAGGCGCGCTTAAGGGCTCTTTACACGGGGGGGCCCCAGGGCCTGTGCTGGATATGCTCGATGCCATTGGCACTGCTGAACACGCTAAAAGCTGGATTCAGGCTGAGTTGTCCGCTGGCCAGAGAATTATGGGGTTTGGTCATCGCATTTATCGGGTGCGTGACCCCCGTGCTGATGTCCTGAAAGCAACCCTTGAACAGCTCAGTTGCAATCAAGACTTGCCCCAGCTGCAACACGCTGCAGCGATTGAACAGGTGATTCTGGCAAGCTTACGCGAGCATAAACCCGACCGTGTGCTGGAAACCAATGTGGAATTCTACACAGCCCTGCTGCTAGATGCCCTTGGCTTTGACCGCAGCAGTTTTACGGGTGTCTTTGCTCTAGGCCGGGCCTTAGGCTGGGTTGCCCATGCTCACGAACAACAAGCGACAGGTCGCCTGATTCGTCCCCAGTCGGTTTATGTCGGACCGAAGAAGGGCTAACGGACGAGAGGACTTAGGACTAAGACGGGAAACAAAGAGGCAGAAGGTGAGAGCTGCTTACTTTGCCTTTTCAGTCCTCTCGTACCCGAAGGGCATACATCCTACGTCCTCTTGTCCATTCGTCCTCTATAATGCTTAGATGCTGAATTTTTCTGATCCGATGTTTTTTAAATTTGCTGCAGCATTAGGCTTAGCGGGGATGATTTTGAGTACCGGTGTGATGATGACCGGCTTGATGACCCTGGGCTTAGGCTGTTTATTGCTGAGTATTGTGCTGTTTATGTGGGGCGAGCGGGCCTTTTATAAGCCGATTTACTGGTTGATTCCATTTGGCTGGCTACTGTTTAGCTTTTTAGTCGGCCCCGGCAAACAAGGCGAAAACCTGTTTTTAGGCTCAGTGCCTTTGATTATGCTGTTGCTCTGGATTCGCCGACGTAGCAACCAGGCTGTTCAGTAAGGCTGTGGGCTAAGAAAAGTTTTGGGTGGTGAGGGGTGGGTTTTGAGTTTAAAACCAAAACCTGATTCTATGCTTTGTCTTTAGTCTTTGCCTTTAAATCCACCAGCCAAAACCCACCACCCATAACGCCAGCGAAGCTGGCTTCACCATTTCTTCAAACTCCCGAAACCTTATGCAGGACGGCTTTTGCTATACTATGGCAAATGTTATAGAAGAGCATGCGGAGGCCCGTTGATGGAGAGTATCTACGTCTGCCCAATCTGCGAGCGGGAAGTCGATGACGCGATTATCCCTTTCCACAAAAATGTCGAGCGCCAGATTCTCGACCTGATTAAATCCCACAATCCGCGCTGGATTGAAGCGGATGGCTCCTGCCCAAAGGCTGTGGAGTATTATAAATCGCTGATTGAGCACAAAATCATCAAGTAGGGGTCTTTATGGACAGTATTCAGCATCTGATCAAGTCATATATCAATGCCTATCTCACGACCCTGACCTCGCGCCAGTATAAGCCGCTTGATCGTCAGTGGAAGCAGCATAAATACGAATTGCTGGATAAAATTCGTGAAACGGACCAGATTCCGGTGCTGCGCAATATGGCGCTGCTGATGCTGTATTACGGCACCCAGATTCAGGCTCGCGAACTCTGTGAGCTGACTGTTGATGATGTGGTGCGCTTAACTGATCAAAAAATTCAGCTGAAGCTGCGTCGGCCTGACGGCAATGACCGCTATATTCTGATTGACGAAGAAACCCGCGAAATTATTGAAGAATATCTTTCGCATATTGATTTTAATCAGGTCTATCTCTTTACTCAGGAAAGTGGCTTAGCCTATACACCCCAGGCTGTATTTGATCTGTCGCTGCAGTTTCCAGATGAAACGCTGGTGTCTGAACTCAGCGGCTTTTTCCCGATTTATCAGCAAAGTGACTATGAGATTATTCCCACCCCTTTGCGCCTAAACGTTGTTTCTAAATATTCTGGCCGTGGCGTCACGATTGCCTTTTTAGACTCAGGTTTTTATCCTCACCCTGATTTAACGATGCCGAATAATCGCGTTTTGGCTTATGTCAATGTGCCTGAGCCTGATTATGACGACTTTGCAATTCCTCAGGACAACAGTTGGCACGGCATGCAGACTTCACTTTCTGCTGCAGGTAACGGTTATCTGGCCAATGGTCTGTATAAGTCGATTGCCTATAACGCCAATATTGTTTTACTTAAAGCTTCTGACCGCGAAGGCCGGATCAAAACTGAGTACATGATCAAAGGCTTAAAGTGGGTGCTGGAGCATCACGAAGAATATAATATCCGGATTGTGAATATTTCGCTGGGTGAAAGCCGCCAGCAGAGCTATTTAGATAACGCTCTTGACCAGATTGCCGAAGCCTTGGTACAAGCGGGTATTGTCGTGGTCGTTGCGGCTGGCAATGACGGACACTCACGCCAGACCAACCGGATTACACCGCCAGCTTCTGCACCTTCGGTGATTACCGTTGGAGGCTTTGACGATAAAAACAAGCTGGGTCGGCACTATTACGACATGTATCATTCCAGCTACGGCCCGACCATTGACGGCATTATGAAGCCTGAGCTGATTGCGCCAGGTATTTGGGTGGCAGCGCCAATTTTGCCTGAGACGTCTTTTTATCGCGAAGCAGAACTACTCAGCAATCTTTTAAAACTTTCTGGCGATGAGTTAGTTGCTGCACTTAAAGAAAATTTTGAAGACATGCCCTTTGATCAGAGCATTTTTAGCAAAACGCCTGATGAAATTCATGCCCAGGTCAAAGCCTGGCTGCGCGAGAAAAAAATTGTCGGTATGCATTACCAGCACGTTGACGGCACGTCCTTCTCAGCGCCGATTGTCTGCTCGATTATTGCCCAGATGCTCGAGGCCAATCCCGATCTTAATCCACGCCGGATTAAAGAAATCCTCTGCAGTACGACAGATAAAATCTTTAATATCGATATCGAAAAACAGGGGCACGGCCTGATTCATCCGCGCAAATGTGTCAAAGAAGCTGAAAACGATCTCTATCGTCGCCATCTTAAACGCAAGTCTTCGCCGTATATTAACCGCCGTAAAGTGGTGTTTTATTATCGCGATGCAGAAGCTAAAAGTGTCAGCCTGGCTGGGGATTTTACTGACTGGCAGGCCAATGAACCCATGCACAAAATCCCTGATACGAATACCTGGACGCTTGAAAAAGAGTTTCCGTTTAAAGGTGTCTATACCTATAAATTTGTTGTCGACGGCGAACGCTGGATTCACGACCCAGAATGCGCCAACCTTGAACCCGACGGCATGGGTGGCCTGAATACCAGGCTGCAGCTGTATATAGATTAGGCGATGGGCCGTGGGCTGTGAAGACAAGGCTCTTTCATCACAGCCCAGAGCTCACAGCCCTTATGTTATGATTTTTTTTCTGGAATAAGTAAAATGTTTACCCTTTCAAAACAATTTCGCTTCGAAGCTAGTCATCAACTCCCTGCCCATGACGGTAAATGTGCCCGTCTGCACGGCCATAGCTGGGTCGGATGGCTCTATGTCAAAGGCGAAGAGCTTCAAACAACTGGCCCTAAAGCGGGCATGCTGATGGATTTTTCTGATCTCAAAAAAATTCTCAATCCCCTCGTGGATGAGTTTCTTGATCATCACCATCTCAACGAGACGACAGGTTTAGCCAATCCCACTAGCGAGGAAGTGGCCCGCTGGATCTATAACAAGCTCAAGCCTCAGCTGCCGATTCTGGCGGCGATTGAGATTGAAGAAACCTGCACCAGTCGCTGTCGCTACGAGCCCTAGAGGTAGATAGTAGGTGGTAGGGAGTA
>CAJYHH010000885.1 GCA_913773825.1 Candidatus Sericytochromatia bacterium
CAGCTTTGGCGTTGCCCTTCGCCCCTCAACTCACATGATTGACTGCCCTTTCGATTAGCCAAAAAATTAAATTTACACTGTCTTTAGATTATCCTGAATATTATTTTTTTATTTCAATTAAAAAAAATAAAAAACCTAAAAACATCGATCTAATCTTTTAATAGATTCACTTTCAACTATTTAAAAATATGTAATTATTAGATTAATTTGGTTAAATAAAAGTTAATAAAACAATCAGTATTTTGACTCTAGTTTACATTTCGCAATCTTTTGTCGTCTTTTTGGACGACAGACAGACTCCAGGCCTGTCTGGTAACTTAAAAAAGTGTCTTAACCTGCGGGGATAGTTGAATCTCTCTCCTCCAAATAGAAGGTAACAGTGGACTGTTTACATCGTGTAGGTTTCACCTTCTGAGAGATTCGTGCGGGTGCTATCCTCCTTTTTTAAATCTGAGCCGGTGACATCATCGGCTGCCCTGAACCCGCTGGGGCAAAGATAAAGCCCAGGCCTAACAGCCTGGGCTTTCTATTCAGATGCGGTGTTTGCAGCGATTCTGCAAACAACAGGCGCTACAACCCTCGATGTAGCGCTTTTCTTTTTTTCTGGCGACTTATGTAAAAGAGCCCATCAACACCCTTGTATTGATGGGCTCAAAACTTAAAGATCTATAAGCTGAAAATTGCGTAAACTTTAAACCGGCATCCGCATAATTTCGCGATAAGCTTCCATCGCCTGGGTACGCAGCTGAGTGGCAAGACGTAAGGCAATATCTGATTCCTGGGACGCAATCATAACATCATGAAGTTCGACATTTTCACCCGCCGCCATTTTTTCAGTCAACTCGCGAGCTTTGTTCTGAACTTGATTAAGCTCATTAATACCCTGATTCAACATCTCGCCAAAACCCTCACCACGTGGTTTTTCGAGATTTGTCGGCATCAGACTTTCCGTTAATCCAGATGTCTTGATTCCTTCAATTTCCATCCCTTACTCCTTAAGCCCATCGGGCTCTTTTGCCTAGAATTGTCCAGACGAGACTAGACCCGACCCATTTCAAGCGCTTTTAACGCCATCGCTTTAGCCGTCTGCAACACCGTCACGCTGGCTTCATAAGAGCGACTGGCATTGATCATATCAGACATTTCTTCAATCACATTAACGTTGGGGTATTCCACATAACCATTGGGATCCGCATCGGGATGGCCCGGCTCGTAGACTTTTTTACCTTCACGGACATCTTCACTGACACGGCTGACACTCACGCCACCCTCACTGCTTGGCAGCTCAAAAGGCAGATGACGAGCATCTGTACCCGCTAAACGCAAACGCTCTAATAAATTCTGCTCAAACATGGGCTTAAACACCACTTGCTGGCGGCGAAAGGGCGTTCCGCGATCAGTACGGGTCGTCTGAGCATTGGCCAGATTATTGGCAATGGTGTTCATGCGCAGACGTTGAGCCGATAACGCAGATCCTGAAATGCGAAGGGTTTCATCAAAGCTCATTAGCGACCGCCTTCTGCAATAACATATTTAAGCGAAGCAAAACTACCTGCAAGCTGTTGAGAAACAGCCTGATAGCTCATCTGGGCCTGAGTCATACGCGTAACTTCCTGCTCGAGATCAACACCGTTACCGTCATTACGCATCTGCCCCTGCAGTTCCTGAATCGTGTAACGAGAATGATCCAGATCATGAATCGGCAAATGTTCAGGATGGGTCTGCACCAGTTCAACACCTTGATTGGAACGGGCCTGAATTTTCTGTTTAAGCAGATTTTCAAACTGGACTTCTTTTGCTGTAAATCCCGGTGTATCAGCATTGGCAAGATTATTGGCCGTCACACGCTGACGAGCAGTCAGGCCATCTAATGCCTGGTGCAGAATAGCCGAACGTTCATGAATCTGTTCAAACATGGATTAATTGCCTCTTGGCTATTGTATCGGATATCCAGAAAAAAACTTAAGTGCTTCTTGCAGAGTGATGCTGGGAAGGCACTTACTGATTACCGCAAGTCATGTAAGTGCTTATTTTTAGTAGGTGATAGTTGGGAGGAAGTAGATAGAAAAAACAAAATACGGGTCGGTTTTCTCTATCTCTTAAAACCCACCACTCTTCACGCTTCTGCTTCTAAGCGTTTGCGATCTTTAAGCCTGAGATCATGATGATGTTTTTCGATGATTCCTTTGGCTTCAAGCTGTTCTAAACAAGTGGCAACCACATCCGGGCGTGTACCCAATAAACTGGCAAGTTCACGTACATCACTCTGCATTCTGACCGGTTTATCATCAATCAGATAAGCGGGATGATCCAGAAAATGCAGCAGCAAGCGACAAAGCCTGCGATAGATCTGGCGAGCACTGCGCTTATTAAGCACTTTGACCTGCGCTTCGACTTGTTCTTGTAAAAACTCAACTAAGCGAGCCCCCGCCGCTGGAGCGTATTTCATTAACTGCTCAAACGAACCTTTGCGTAAAACCAGCATGGTTGTAGGCTCAAGGGTAAGCGCCAGGCCTTCTTTATAACCGTATTCTACCAGGCCTAGACTGCCAAACAGATCTCCTTGGCCAATACGGTTTAAGGGGCGGCGAGTCTGCGCTGGCGTTGTCTGGAAGAGCTCCAGACTGCCCTGTTGAACCAAATAAATCACATCACCCGGTAAAGCTGAAGAATAGACGGTTTTATCCGCTTCATATCGGGCCGTGTGCATCAATTGCACAACCTGATGCCGCTCATCAGCAGGAAACTGGGTTTGGAAGCTTTCGGCGTTGATCCACCAAAGTTTACTCATGTTTGCTTATGTCTCTGTTATTTGTAATAGACTTCTTCGATCACGGGCACCGGTGCAAACCAAATACTGCGACAGGCCTGAATCATGTAAATCACCAGCAGGAGGGAGCCTGCTAAAGCCAGTTTATAGAGTACCGGCGGCAGCAACTGGCTTTCAGACTGATTACGGCTCTCAGCCTGAGCAAACAGATGATCCGGCATGCTGTAATTGAGATCAAGAGCTGACTGTATCTGGCTAAAATGATGATAACGCTCATGCCGGTCACAGGCCAGAGCGCGTAAAATCACATTGCGCAAGGTCTCAGGGATCGCTTCAGATAAGGGATCCGGGCGAGTATGTAAAGGCCCTGTCCCTGTCACACGCATCTGGGCAATATCATACGGAAAGCTGTGGGTCAGCAACTCGTATAACAGCACGCCAAAAGCAAAAATATCAGTTTGTTCATCCGGTGTCTGCAAGCCATTCATCAGCTCAGGCGCCATATAACGAATGGTTTTTGGAATTCTGGCCAGTGAACTGGATTCGTCTTTGCGCCAGGGAAAAAAATCAAGCAGCGTAACGCGCCAGCCTTCAGACAGCATCACGTTTTCAGGCTTGATGTCACCATGAACAAAACCCTGCTGATGCAGGTAGTCTAATACCCGCGAAAGCTGCAAACCAATCTGGCGCACTTCTTCAGGCAGCATGCCAATGCCTTCAGCGCGTAAACGCAGGCTTTCACGCAGGTCACGGCCTTCTGCCCAGTTCATGACCACAAAGCCATCATCGTCTTCAATCAGGGTATCAATGACGTTAATCAAAGCGGGATGCTGAAGCTGCTTTAACTGCTTCAGAGGTTCAAGACTCTGACGCAAAACTTGTAAACGGGTCGCCAAAGAAGTAGTCGGGGGAATCAGCAATTTTTTTAAAGCGACTGGCTGATTGGTCTGCTGGTCAATAGCGCGTAAGAGCAAGCTGTTTTTGCTGGCTGATTTTTGGGGAGCCTGACTTAGCACCCGATAACGGGAACCGATCAGATCCGAAACGCCTTTTTCAAGCGCTGTATAAAAAGCATGAATCGTTGAAAAGCGCTGATCTTTGTCAAAGCGAATCGCACGGGCCACCAGTGAGTCCATATAATGAGGCAAACCTGGAATGACGCGGCTAGGCGGCTCCCAGCGGGATTCATCATAATGAGCGGGTTTACGCCCCGTGAGCAATTCATAAAAAATTACGCCAACCGAATACACATCAACGCGCTGATCGACCTGATGGGTGCCGATCATATATTCTGGCGCTGAATAAGGGTTTTCCTGAGTCAGCTTTTTAAAATCGGTACTTTGCAAGGTGTGCATATCAGCTTTTTTAGCCACGTCAAAGTTCAGGACTTTTAAACGATGCTCAGCAGTGACCAGCATATTATCAGGGGTTAAATTACGGTGAATCACACCTTGGTCATGAGCGTACATCAAGGCCTGGCACAGATCTTTAATCAGCTGAATCGCGGTTGTCAGAGGAATCATGCCGGGATGTTCAAGCATGTATTGCTTTAAAGTAATGCCGTTTTCACACCATTCTGAAACAATATAAAAACGGTCTTCTTTGGGGATCAGCTTTTCGACACGAATAATATTTTCATGATTCAGAGTCAAAGCGAGCTTGGCGCCACGTACAATGGCGTTGCGGGCGATCTGATCGGGATCATAGGGCAATCTGACTTCTTTGAGGATCACGGGATGATCTTCAATCGTATTAACAGCTAGATAGGTAATCTGCTCAGGTAAGCGGCTCAGTTCACAGAGAATATGGTAGCGGTCAATGCGCTGGTAATTCACCTCTGCTTTTAAAGCATCCAGCAAAGCCTGAATCTGAGGGTTTTCAAGCTGATGAAGACCTTCTTCGACCCGCATCCGCACTTTCGACCAGGGCACAAACTGCACATAAGGCGTTGCTTCACCTTCAATATTGCCGTCACGCACCACAATATACAGATGAAAAGCCGGTACATGGCCCACAAAGCGAATCAGGTAGTCATAAAGCAGGGCTGCACTGCGCTCTAACTAGATCGGAAGAGCG
>CAJYHH010000886.1 GCA_913773825.1 Candidatus Sericytochromatia bacterium
ATTCAGGACAAAGAATATTTGCTTTCTTCGGGAGATCTGATTTCGATTCCGCCAGGGCCTGAATACGCCAATCAGATTACGAATGTCTCTGAAGACGAAGATCTGACTTATCTGGCGATTAGCACAATGGAAGAACCTGATATTGTGATCTATCCGGATACCAATCAGGTTTCTGTCATGGCGGGGAGCCCTCCAGGCGGGGACGCTGCGTTGCGAACCCTGCATTTTACTGCGACCCTTGAACATGATGAAGATGAATTTCATGAGGACCATGAAATTCAAGGGGAGGAATAGCAGATGAGTGATGAAGAAGAGCAGCTTGAGGCCCAGCCCCAAGAAACAATTGATATTCATGATACTGAAGCGCTTAAAAAACTCTGGTATATGCTTCGCGATACCCAGAACAGCTCAGAAATTTTTACACTCACCACGCTGCTAATAGACAGTTTGCCTTATGACTTTATTTCTAAAAACGACAATTGGTTGTTTATTGCTCAAAAGCTTGATCAACATGGCGAAGATGAGTTGGCGAGTCTGTTTAAACTAGCCAATCAGCGTGCTTTTGAGCTGAGTCTGCAGGGGAAGTAGTGATGAGCTGGTAGCGAGTGGCTTGTAGCCAGTAGCCAAAATACAGATAAGATTAAAGCCCCTAGAAAGTCATGAACTTTCTAGGGGCTTTGTGTTGTTCTTAAAAGCAACCAGCGACCCGTTACTGGCCACTAGCGCCTAGGGAAGCTAGGCTTTGTTGATCTGGCCAAATTCCAGTTCGACAGGTGTATTGCGGCCAAAGATAGAAACAGATACTTTGACTTTTCCACGCTCGGGGCTGACTTCGATAATCTTGCCAGTGAAATCCTGGAAAGGACCAGAGTTGATTTTGACTTCGTCGCCAATTTTGTAATCGAATTCGATACGGGCTTTGCGAGAAGAAGCGCGCTTGAGAATTTTTTTGACCTCACGCGGGCTCAGGGGGATGGGCTTGGTGCCTGCGCCAACAAAGCTGGTAACACCTGGCGTGTTGCGTACAACGTGCCACGATTCATCATCCAGGATCATTTCGACTAACACATAGCCGGGGAAGATTTTTTTTGTTTTTTCAGTGCGTTTGCCATCTTTAAGCTCGATGACTTTTTCTTCGGGCACTTCGATGTTGAAGATGCGGTTGTCCATGCCCATGGAAACGGCGCGACTAAGCAAGTTCTGCTTGACTTTGCCTTCGTGGCCGGAATAGGTATTAATGACGTACCAGCGTTTGCCCTTGGTTTCAAATCCTGTTAGGTTAACCATTTCTCACAAGGCCTCATTTCTGGAGAATAAAACTGAGTAAAAAGTTAGAGAGCCAATCGTAACCAGTGATCAGGGCGATCATGAAGACCACGGTAATCAAAACGACAATTGATTCGTTGGCAGCTTGTCTGGGTGTTGGCCACTGAATCTTGCGGAATTCGCTCCAGGATTCTTTGACAAACTGCTGCTGGGCCATTACCCAGTTGGGCTGGGCTTCTTTTTCGCTGCCCTTTTTTTTAGTGTCTGCCTTAGAACCATTCTCTTTGGTGCTTTTCTGGTTTTTGGCGGATTCTTTATTGGTCGCTTTTGCCATATGCAGTCTTCCTTCTGTGACGGGCTGCAAAGCAGCCGGTGGGTAAACGGCCGCTGGCTAAGAATAAAAAGCTGACCGTTTGACTGAAGCACGCCGTGAAGGACTCGAACCTTCAACCTGCGGTTTTGGAGACCGCTGCTCTACCAATTGAGCTAACGACGCAGAATCCATGTTTATCATTTATCCAACAACATGGTTCGGGCCGCCAAAAACACTCGCACGATCATAGGATCACAAGTAAGGGTTTTTTGGGGATGGATGTATGATAACACACTCTCTTACACCGGTAAGGGGATAAGAGGGAAAAACACAGAAGACTGAGGAAAGTTAAAAAAAAGAGAGGGGGGAAAGCGCGCCCTGAAGGACTCGAACCTCCGACATGCGGTTTTGGAGACCGCCGTTCTACCAACTGAACTAAGAGCGCAAGGGAACTCAGAATAACATAAGGGATTCATGAGAGACAACGGGGTTGCAGAGGGCTAGTTGCTAGTTGCATGTGGCCAGCAGATAAAACAAACCTGTTTTTTTGCTACAAGCGACAAGCCACTAGCTACCAGCTTTAATCAGTACAAAATTAGTCAGGTAATAGTATAAAAACGGTGCCAGCAGCAAATAGCTGTCGATACGGTCTAATAAGCCACCGTGACCAGGGATGAGATTGCCTGAGTCTTTGACATCCATATCGCGTTTGATCAGCGATTCAATCAAATCTCCAACCTGGCCCAGACAAGCCATACCAATGGCCAGAATCACAAGATGGTACCAGTCAATTGGCAACCAGCGGCCAAATGCGATGCCCAGAATACTCGCTATCACTGCTGAACTGATAATACCGCCAATTGAG
>CAJYHH010000887.1 GCA_913773825.1 Candidatus Sericytochromatia bacterium
AAGATCGCCTGGCCAAATATGAGCTCTCAGTGGCGCAATTCTATACTAAGCGTGAGGCCTATGTCGCGGTTGTTAACCGTGTTGAAGGGATGATGCGCGATTATCCGGATACGCAGGCCACTCATGACGCCCTGCCGCTGATGGAAAATGCCTACCGCAATCTGCAGCTGAACGCTGAAGCCGACAAAGTGGCGAAAATCATCGCCGCGAATAACAGCTGATAGCCCGACCGGGTTTCAGACACAAAAAAAAGCAGCCTGCGATGGCTGCTTTTTTTGCTCACAGAACAGTCAGATTTGGATCTGATCGCTGCGTGTCAACTCATCAAGCATGCCCTGTTAATCGTTTCGCTTCAAGCCATTTCAGCCCGTTTCTCTGCCTTTCTCGCAGAATGATTCTGTTGACAAAAAGTGACATTTTTACGTGACCGGAATCTCACATTTACCGTTTTTTCGCGCTATGCTGAAAGGACCAAGACGGAAATGACAGAGAGGTAAGCATAATGATTCTGAACATTACCAGTAAACAAATGGAGATCACCCCGGCAATCCGAAGCCATGTTGAAGACCGTCTCGCCAAGCTGGAAAAATGGCAAACCGACCTGATTAATCCGCATATTGTCCTGTCCAAAGAGCCCAAAGAATTCGTGGCCGACGCCACTATAAACACACCAAACGGGACCCTTGTCGCCAGTGCCAAGCACGATGATATGTATACCGCCATCAACGATTTGATCGCGAAGCTCGAACGTCAGCTGAATAAGGTTCAGCACAAGTCTGAAGCGCGCCGTGCCAGTGCCAGCGTAAAAGACATCATACCCGCTGGCGAAGAGTCCTGATTTTGCTAACGCGCCTCCGGGCGCGTTTTTTATTGACAGCTTTTGAGCAGTACGGTTACTCTCAGTCCACTCTCTCTTCGGACGTTATAATGAAACCTGACCTGTTTTTCTTCGCTTTCTTTTTTACCTTCCCCTGAACGGGAGGCCATTCGTCGTGTGAGAATGAAAGCGAAGACGAACAACGAAGCCTCCCATCCGGGAGGCTTTTTTATTGGATAGCATACAGGTGAGCCCTATGAATCCCGACAATCCATTGCTGGCGCTACGCGATAAAATCAGCGCAGTGGATAAAAAACTTCTGACGCTGCTGGCCGAGCGTCGTCTGCTGGCCGTGGAAGTGGCACAAGCGAAGCTGGCAACGCATCGCCCGATTCGGGATGTGGAGCGCGAACGCGCGCTGCTGGAAAATCTGATCGTGCTGGGAAAAGCACACAAGCTGGATGCCCACTATATTACCCGCCTCTTTCAGCTGGTGATTGAAGATTCC
>CAJYHH010000888.1 GCA_913773825.1 Candidatus Sericytochromatia bacterium
TATGGTGAATATCACTGGAGCTATCGCGAAAAGCAGCGCCGTATGGAAGCCTCTGTGGATTTTCCGGCTGTGCTGCGTCAGCATTATTATCAGGCAGCCGAGTTTCGCTTTTGTCCTGACTATTCAATTTTTGACCGTTTTGATGCACTTGATTTTCAGAGCTGGAACGAAAGTCTTTTGCAGATGTTTGAGAATGGGCATCATCAGTTTGAAAGTTGGCGTCTAGGACGCGCTCGGCTCGACTGGCCAGACTATCCCACACAGGCACTAAAGCATACTTGGCGGGCAGAATGGCGTTATCGCGGGACACGTCTGCGCAGGTTTAAGCATTTTCTGACTTATCAAGGCTATGCTCCTGAGTTGTCTGTAGGTGAAAATCTGGGCTTACGTCTGCTTGAACCTGCGAGTCTGCTGGCCTTGATTTTTCCGTTAGTGGCCTATGGTTGTACTGCAGGTCGCCAGATTGATTGGGTCAGAGCCCAGCTGAGTTCGAGTGCTTTGACCAGTGATGAACTGCTAGAAGATTATCTCCGTACCTGGGGCAGCTATCTGGATCCGAGTTTGCCCGATCGCCTCACTCAGTGGGCACAGGCGGAGCAAGTATGAAAAGCACGATTTGCCTGAGTGCAGATATTCATCACAGTAGTCTCAAGACGGGTAATCAACAGCATAGTGATCTGCCTGAAGCTGTTACAGCGGCTCGTTTTGCTGCTTTGCTCAGCGAGTACGGTGTCAAGGCGACGTTTTTTATAAGCGGCAAAACGTTTGCCGAAGAAGCCTGTGAGCTGGCTCCCATTGTTCAAAATCCTTTGATTGAGATTGGGGGGCATAACTGGGATTGTTTTGAGCCCTTACTCTGGCACCGTTTCTGGAATAAAATAAACGGATCTTATAATGGCCCAGCCTGGTATCAACGTCGTGATGCACTTAAAACTATTGCTGCAATTCAGGCTCATACTGGAAGACGCATTGTCAGCTGGCGAAATCATATGTATATGCACGGACCACATACTGAATCAGTGTTAGCAGGCTGTGGAATTCGAATTTGCTCTGACGGAGTGAGTAAAAATGCGCTGAGGCCTCAATCACATGCCAGTGGCCTGTTCAATTTTCCGCTTAATATTCTGCCAGATCATGAACATCTTTATCATGCTGAGCGTACCCCAGAATGGGTGGAGAACTGGGTGCGCCGCTATAACTGGCGAGATGATTTTGGTTCAGAGTCTTATGATATTGAAACCTGGACTGAGATTGTGCTGCGTCAATTACGCGAGCACGAAGCGCGCGGCGTGATCTCGAATCTGATTTTGCATCCGATTACAATGTATTTATGTGATGAGTTTCGCTCAGCGCGGCGGCTCTTAGAGTATCTGGCCTGCCGGCCCCAGCTGTGGATGTGTGAGGTGGCCGAGCAGTATGCCCGCCTTGATCAACAAGGCGTGATGGAGCACAGCGCATGAGTAATTTGCCATTAAACTTGCCCTTAAACAAGGTTCCGCATAGGGTTCCGCGCGTCAGCGTAATTATGCGCTGTAAAAATGCTGAAGAAACGCTGGCTGAAGTTCTCAAATCGCTCTTTAGCCAGCGTTTTAAAGATTTTGAATTAATTGTTGCCGATTCAGGTTCACGCGATCGCAGTCTAAGCTGGCTTCAGGCCTGGCCTCATCGTTTGATTCAGATTCCTGCTCAGGAATATTTTCCGGGGCGCGTGCTCAATCAGTGCTGTGCGGCAGCTCGGGGTGACATCCTGGTTTTTCTCAATAGCGACGTCGTGATGCTCGGCCCAGATACCTTAGCTGAATTACTGGCGCCTTTGCTTCAGGCTCGCGATTCTTCAGGCTCACCTGTAAAGGCAAGTTTTGCCCGGCAGTTGCCGCGTCCTGAAGCGGATCTGTGGGTGCGGCGTGATTATGCTTTGACTTTTCCTGCCAGTACTCCAGCTCCAGACTGGCTACCGCTTTCACTACCCCTGGCAGCCATGCAGCGTATTGCTTGGGAAGCGATGCCGTTTTATACCTGGGCCTGGGGGTCTGAAGACAGTGAGTGGGGTCAGCGCGCCCGTGAGTGCGGCTGGCAAATTGTCTATACACCTATGGCACAGGTTATGCACTCACATAATTATACCTTGCGTCAGCTCACGGGACGCCGGTATATCGAGGGAGAAGCAGATGCCTGGATGAAGCCGACAGCGAGATATTCGATCTTGCATGTGCTTTTGAGAACAGCTGCAGATCTGTTTCGCGATACGGCTTATATTCTGAATGTGGCAAAAGGCGGGGGATGGCGGGACATTTTGATGGCGTTGCCGCGGCGCTGGATATTTCACTGGGCGCATTACAAAGGTTATCAGCTAGGCAAAAAACGCTTGCAATCCGGTTCTCAAGATGCCTCACAGGGCCAGCGTATGGTGCTGAAACGGCATCCTGCGGCTTAAGTCTCAACCGAGACTCTCAACTCGAGTCTCCTGAAGCGTTACAATAATCGCTGGAGGACTTCTATGCAGATCGTCAACGCCGCTACGATGCAGTCACTTGACCGCCGCACCATTCAAGAGCTCGGTTTGCCTTCCTTAGTCTTAATGGAACGGGCTTCTTTGGGGATTACTGAACAGATTTTAGCAACTGGAAAATTGTCCAATCTTCAGATTTTGGCTGGTACCGGCAATAATGGCGGGGACGGTCTGGCGATTGCCCGCTTGCTGCATAATCAAGGCCATCAAGTTAAAGTCTGGCTGCTCGGTGATGATGCCAAGCGCACGCCAGACAATCAGACCCAGCTGGAGATCTGCCGCCGTTTAGGCATTGTGTTAGAGCCTGTGTTAGAAATCCCCACTCAGGAATTACAGACAGCCAGTTTGATTCTTGATGCTTTATTTGGCGTGGGCCTAAGCCGTGAATTAACCGGAGACTGGGCGGCTTTTATTCAAGCGGCTAACGCCAGCCCTGCTTATAAAGTGGCGGTGGATATTTCATCAGGCTTACAAGCTGACACAGGAGCTGTTTTGGGTACAGCCTTTAAAGCGGATTTAACCGTCAGCTGTGCCTTGCCGAAGTGGGCACATTTACTCGATCAGGCTTTAGAATATGTCGGCCAGCTAGAAGTGGTCGATATTGGTATCCCGCCACAGTATCTGGAACAGCTCACTGAAACGGTTTTAGATCGTGACGCAGCCAAAGCCTGGAAGCCTGGCCCACGGGCTAAAAACAGCCATAAGGGCAGCTTTGGCAGTCTGGCGATTATTGGCGGTTCACTCGGCATGAGCGGTGCTGCGCGAATGGCTTCAGAAGCTGCGCTCCAGACCGGTGTTGGGCTGGTGTTTTTATTTGTCCCGGCCAGTATTCAGGATCAATTGGCCGTCGCTCTGCCTGAAGTCCAGGTGGTGCCTTTGCCTGAAACAGCCGGACAACTTGCCCCAGAAGCACTAGAGATTCTGCTTCGGCGTTTAGAAAACATGGATGCCATATTATTAGGGCCGGGCATCGGGCGCGGTGATTCAGTGGGTGAGTTGCTTAAACAACTCTTGCCAGCTTTAAAACAGCCGCTCGTCATTGACGCTGACGGCCTGTGGCATCTGGCCAATCAAGCAGGGCCTTTTGAGCAGCCTGTGATATTAACCCCCCATCCAGGTGAACTTGCCCGCTTAGTGGGTCATCAAACCAAAGATATTCAGGCTGATCGGGTTGGGGCAGCCCGTGCTGCAGCCCAGGCTTTTCATGCGGTGATGCTGTTAAAAGGCGCTCGCAGCTTAATCGCTGCCCCTGATGATCGTGTCTGGTTTAACGCTGGTGGCAATCCAGGGATGGCACGTGGTGGCATGGGGGATGTATTAGCCGGACTCTGTGCCGGTTTGCTGACCCAGGGCCTAAAACCCGAAGCAGCAGCTGGACTGGCAACTTATTGGCATGCTTTAGCCGGTGATACAGTAGCTGAAGATTTGCCCGAAACCGCTGTTACAATTCAGCGTCTGCTGGCTGCTCTGCCCGAGGCCTGGATGAGGATATAGCCCGTTGTGAGTTGTGGGTTCTGGGTTTAAATACGGAAAACGGAATAAAGACAAAGCGGTGTGGCTTTAAGAATGTTTTTTTCATCCTTTGCTTTTCTTCAAAAACTCAAAGCTCATAACCCACCACCCATAACGCCAGCGCAGCTGGCCCAGCTTGCGTCACTTGCAAAATCGGCAATCAACTGTAAAATGACTGTGAGCGCCCGTTTGCCTGTGGATCTCTCCTGTTTGATTCCCATATCGACCATTAGATGACCATCAGGCATGCCAAGATCGCGCCAGGGGCTGATTAAAAGCCCGCAATGCTTTAACGATTGTGACAGAACAAGGAGTCAGACATGGTACCTCGGAAAGCAGCTTTTCTTGCCTCTTCCCTCGCCCTCGGGGTCCTCTTTACCGCTGTGGCACCTGCCGCCATGGCTTTTACCCCCGCCAGCGAGATGGTGGACTTAAGCCCTGAGCATTGGGCTTATCGTGCAATTCAGGAGCTGATGGAAAAATATCAGGTCATCGAGGGCTATCCGGACCGCACCTTCCGCGGCAACCGCACCCTGACCCGCTATGAATTTGCAGCCGCGGTTTATCGCGTCATGACCCGCGTTGAAGAGCTGATTGCCGCTTCTGGCAATAAAGCCACTCCGCCGGTTGACATTGACCGCACCGACCTTGAAACGATTGCCGCCCTACAAAAAGAGTTCCGCGCAGAACTCGACACTTATCGGGGTCGTTTAAACCAGCTTGAAGAAAGAATCCGCCTGCTTGATGCCGTCAAAATCGGCGGCTATGCTGAAGTCCGCTATCGTGACCGCGTGGCCGCAACGGATTCAACCGTGGCATCTTCGCCGCTGTTTAACAGCAATCCCGATGCTGGCCAGGTGAATTCACCAGCCCGTAACTTTATCACCCGTCGCGACCGCTTTCCCTTCCGCGTCCGCACCCGCTTAGATGTTGACGCCAGTCTGATCCCCCAGATCAAGTACTTCGGTAGCTTTATGGCTGACGAAGGGGCGTTTTTAGGCAATGCTGCTGGTCAGCAGGCTGTTTTTATTGGCGGCCATGGTGGTGAAGAAGGCTTCCTGGGTGCTCCCTTTTATGTTCAGCGTTCGTTTGTGAGCGCGGATCTGCCCCTGGGTGACGGGATTTCAACTCCTGCCTTTAGCGTTAAATTTGGTCTGTATAACTTTGACGAAGTGCTGACGACTGGTACCCGTCTGCGCAACCACTTTGGTTCTGAGGCCTGGATTGGCCACGGCTACGGGATGGTTGGCTGGGGCGGTGATGAAATCCCAACCGTTAACCAGGGTGCTCAGAGCGGCAATAACACTTATACCAACAGCGTATCGCGCTATTGGGCCGGTGGCATTGACGCCAGCCGCGTTGACCCCAACTCCAAGCGCTATAACCAGACCACTTCTCCCAGTGTCTCGATTGACATGAAATGGGGAGCTTTCTCGATGTTCTTAGGCGCCAATAACGGCTCGTTCTATACCAGCCGCCTGCTGGCAACCCAGGGCAATCTGTCAGGAATGGGCGCGGTTTCGCGCGGGAATACTTTTGGCTCTCTGATTAATTCAGATGCGGTTGTTGGCAACCTCGACCGTTTAAGCCGCATTCGTTCTAACGTGCTGGACCTGCCGGCTGATCTCAATGACGGTTACGGTGTACTCGGTCTTGAACTGGATCTGGGTCGTCCGATTGGCAACGATGCCGTTCCTGTCCGTCTGGCCCTGCACGGCATGGATTACTGGAACGACGCTGCTTTTGCATTAAGCGGCACCCGTAAAGAAATTTCAGCGGTTGTCGACATCGGGACCAACGCTTTGGGTGCAACGGCTCAGGTCAACTCGTCCTTTATTGGCTATGACATGGCCTCATTGGGTATCTTTGCCAATAATATCGCGGGTAGCGGCGTTGACTTTGGTTTTGGTGGCAAGCTTGCGCTGCGCAGCCTGACTAACTTTGGTGCCAGCAGCTTTGCGGCTTCTAACGTTGGCGCTTATGTGGGTCTGCCTGATTTTAACGGCAGCATTCCGCGCGTCTTGTTTGCGCTGCGTCAGTCCTTTGGCGATACCTTTGGGACTCAGACGGGTTATCAGCTCTTAAAAGACTCAGGTTTTACGATTACGGCACCGTTTAAAAACATTGCCAATACCAATCTGGACGTCACACTTGAGTACAACGCCCTGGTTGAAGGCGGTTTTTATAGCGGCCGCTTTATGGCTCATGACGTTGCCGTGTATACACGCTACAGTTTCTAAACACAGTTTCTAAGCTTTAAACAGCTCTCAATAAAAAAAAGCGTCCAAGCGGGCGCTTTTTTTTATTTAAACCCAAACCATCCTGGTTAAATCTTTGCAAACCTTTCAGAGACTTGTTGAGGCGTCAAGAGCCAGGTGCTGAGTGGGTATCTGGATTCCCGTTGCTCTTGGGATTTGTTCAGCTGGTAGGGGCATGTTAGATTGTTTGTTGTTTTAGTGGACCGATCTTTTTCGACAGATCTTCTCTGCAGATTCGCCTGCCCGGTCTATTTGAAAGAGCCCGGATGTGCAAGTCTGAAGAGCGACAGCTCAGCCGCCTCGCGCACGGAAATCTTCGGGTCCTTAAGCAGGGGTAACAAGGCAGGAGCGGCATGAGCATCACCCAAGATACCCAGAGTAATCGCTGTCATGAAACGGACCTGTGTAACCGGGTCGTTGAGCAGGCCCAGCAGCTTGGGCACTGCCTTTGTGCTTTTGCGCGCCCCCAGTAGCCAGCACGCATCGCGGCGCACATTGGCATCTGGGTCATCCAGGGCCAGGAGCAGCGCTGGCTCCACTCTGACATCCTGAATCTTTTCAAGCGCATTCAGGGCGGCGAGACGTGTCTCGACGTTTTGATCCTGCAGCTGACTAAACAGAGCATTCAGCTGCTCAGTGTCTCCCATCTGCGCCAGGAGAGCTTGGGCCCAGCGTGCTTTGCTGGGTTTGGGGGACTGGAGATAGAGTTTAAGAACTGGAATCAGGGCCGGCGCGCGCAGTTGTACCAGGGCCGTCCCGGCTTCCTGGGTGGCCAGCTCGTCTGGGGACTGGAGGACTACAAGGAGTTCAGGCACTGCGCTGCTGTCCCCAATGTTACCCAGCGAGCTGACTACGACGGGAACATACTCCGCCTCCAGGTTGCCCTGCCGGAGCATTGCCCTGAGGGTCGGTACGGCTGCTGCCGCCTTTTCGCCAAAAACGCCAAAAGCCTCTAGAATATGCCAGTCGGGCTCCTGCTGAAGTCTTTTTAGCAGAGCAGGTACAGCAGCCGGGTCTCCAATTGCACGGAGGGCATCTACGGCCTGTGCGCGCAGGTCTTCATCTGAGTTTTCAAGCAGGGGCAGCAGGCGCGGCACAGCGACAGAGGCCCGGAGCTGTCCCAGGGCACCTACTGCCATGCGCTGGACATGGGGAGCGACATCTTGCAGGGCAAGAATTAAAGCCGGGATGGCGTCAGGCGCTTTCAGCTCACCCAGGGCCTGTGCACTCTCGGCGCGTCTGTTGCTGTCGTGGTTAGTCAGACCGGCTAGCAGCAGGGGCAGCACATTCGGGTCAGCGCTCTTCGACAGAGCATCGAGCACTCCGGAGCTCAAATAGCGGTTGTTGTGTGTATAAAGCGGCTGAATAGTCTGGATATAGGGCCCGATCCCAACTTTGAGCAGCGCTCTGATCACGTATTCATGGGTCTCGGGGTCCTGCAGCAGAGGCAGCCAGGCGGCGATCTCCCTTGTGCCGCTGAGCTTGGCCAGGCTTAATGCGGCCTGGCCGCGCACCTGAGGCTCTGGGTCGGCCAGCAACGGCAGGAGATCGGTTACTACGGCGGGTTGTTGATAGAGCGCCAGGGTTTCCGCTGCCTGAGCGCGGATCCAATCATCAGGGTCACGCAGTGCTTTTACCAGTTCCGGTAAGGCGGCGGGGTTTTCCCAGTGGGTTAAAGCCGTCAGCGTTTTGCGTCTCACCACCACATCCTCATCCTGGAGCAGGGGCAGCAGTTCTGGTGTCGGGTCTTGTGGCTTTACAAGCAGCTTGTCATCATAGCGCTGGTCATACCCCCTTTCACTCAGAAACATCAAGGCAAACTCGCGTATCTCTGCAGAGGGATGCTGGAGTAAAGGCAGAAAACCCGGTATCAGCGCAACGGCCTCGGCACCCTGAACGTCCCGGAAATAGAATAAGGCATCAAATCTCTGTGATTCATCCTGACTGATGAGTTGTTCAAACATCTGGCGGGCTTCGGCCGGGAGCGCGTCAGTCTGGGAGGCCTGAGCAGCCCCTATAGCCTGCACTGTCAGACCGCAGAGAGCAACCAGCACCAGTCGTTTTCTCCAGCAGGGCAAAAAATTGTTGAAGGCACGTATGTTAAAGTCCCTCATTTGGATTTGCTGAAAAAATCACTCAGATTGAGCCATAGCATCCCGAGAAAGCCGATGGCCGCAGCACCCATGCCCAGGGGGAAGGTGAACATCATTAGCCAAAGCAGGGTCGCCGTTCCGCCGTTTTGTGCGCTGGTATTACCCCCGTTAAACACCAGTACAAACAAGTAGGGACAAATAGCAAAGCAGAGGCCTCCTATACAGACCAGTGCCAAAATCTTGGCGCTGCGGCTCATCGGAGCTAATTGAAAGCTCTTACTTTGTTTCAAAGATCCCATTACGTCGACCACCTTGACCCGAATGGAAATCATGATAACAGCTCTAAATTGCCAAAGGTAGAGTCAGATGCTACATTTTCGGCATAAATCAGCTTGACTTCTTTTCTCTGGCTGAGCTGTAACAAGAGACAGATGAACATCAGCCAGAGCATTTTGACCTTAAATACCGCTCGCCGAAACACGGCCCCCGCTTTAGGCGGCGGACTCTATTGCACAGACAGTCAGAACTTAAGCTTGCTCCAAACTAGCTTTATCAAAATACTTCCCAATCGACTTTTGGTGGCAGTTTTAGTGCGGTCGCTGATATTTACAATACATCTGCGGTGAGTGCGCCATACTCTGTTCTGGAACAACAGTGTGTCAGGCCAGTTGAACAAGCGATCGCCAATGGCCATGCCGCTGATATGGGTGCTCACGAAGTTCAGTTTGTCCCCTGAACTCCCACTTTGAGAGCGCCGTAGATGAAGCTTTGAACGGACGCCATTTAGCAAAAAATAGGTGTGGGTGTTCTTTATATTGGGCTTAATTGCCCATGTAAAGAACACCCACAAGCCGTAAGACCAGCAGATAGGGCTGGCTTGTATCAAACAGCTGTTTAGGGGATCGGTGTAAAGGCCCAGTCTGTGTCGCGGGCGCGATTATGACAGTCCCAGCAGATGCTGCCTGAAAAGGCCCGTCGAAAAGGCACGTCAGTGGCACTGCGGGTATATTCTTCAAAGACCCAATCACCGTGTTCAGGGTCTGCTCCAGCTATTTTTTGCATCACGGCAATGAGCTCTAAATGTCCTTGGCTATGTAGGCCTTCTTTAACAATGACAGTCCCAGTGGGATAGGGATAACGGGGCTGGCCGTTTAGTTGCAGATCACTTAGGGCTTGATTGACATAGACATGTTTAATGCCGCTGCCATGAGGCGCATCCGCGCGCGGAGGCAAGGGTTCGGCGTTGAGTCTGAACCAGCCGCGATAGCCGTCTACAATCCCTGGTAAGCCAGTGGGCAAAGGGGGTAAAGAAGCGCTGACATCAGGTTCTGGAGTCGGCGTTGTTGGATTACTGGGCTGAGTGGCTTGATTGTTTTGATTGTTTTGTTCTGGGGTCAGGGGAGTAGGTGTGCTGATGACAACCGTTGCGCTTGGCGTAGGTTCAGGCTGAGTGGGGCCTGTTTGACAGGCCGACAGCCCGGCTGCTAAGCAAACCGGGCTGATAAGGCTTAAAAATAGTTTGTTCAACGAGACTAGGGCGCGCAGCCGAACTGATCTTCGCTGGCATGACAGGAGCCGGAATCAGAGCCCGCATCATCGTTTTGATTGGCGTTAGAGCCAACTTGAGAGCCTGCATCAATTTCGGCATCAATGGCAGCCTGAGAAACCGCATCATAGTCATCACCGCTTGCGTCTTGCAGACCATTGCGGTTGCTGCCCAGATTCGAGCCACCAGTCGGTGTGCGGGTGTTAGATGAAGACAGACCGCCAACGCGGCTAAAGCTGGAGTTGTTCTGAGCGCTCAAACGGCTGGTGCCAGAGCTGACGGGCATGCGGTCAGAGCAGCCTTGCAGGGCGAGCAGAGTAGAAGCTGCAAAAATCAAAGCGAATAATCTCGGCATGGGGCCTCCAGGAAAACACTTATGATGAGGTGGGGTAGTTATCAATTTTAACATGCGGCTCTCTGCAAAGGAAAAGGTTTAAGAGAGTGTCGCAAGCGATTCTGGCTCAGCTGTAGAGATTGACTGATACAGCCTTTATCGCCAAAAGGGCGGCCTGACTTGCGGATTAGGGCTGTAAAACAAGCTGAAAGCCTTTGATAATCAGACTTCTAAATAGAGACTTGCGAGAGGGACTATCTCCATGTCAAGCTAAACGCAGTTTATTGCAATGCTGGAGTTGAATCGATGCGTTATCAAACTCTGACTGTTTCATCTATTCTGGCCTGTTTGCTTGGCATGGCGGCCTGTGCTCCATCGGGTGTGAACCAAACGGGTTCTAGCCCTTCACCTAGCAGTCGCCCATCTGCCAGCACAAATCCAAGTCCAAGCGGAACCCCAACACCGCGCGCCACACCCGTGCCCAGCCTGAGTGAGGGTAATCTGATTGGCAACCCCGGTGCTGAGATAGCCCAGGGTAGCCGTCCAGCGGGATGGACATCAGATTCTTATGGTGAACTCAAAGCGGAGATGCTGTGGCGTCAGGACTCGCCGTTTAGCGGCCAGCATTTTTTATCGGCTCAGATTAGTGGTTACGGCAGCGAAGGTGACGCTAAATGGTTCTTTGACCCCGTGCGTTTAGCGGGTGGTAAATGGTATGAATATCGCGATCAGTACCGCGCTGATGGCCGCAATCGCCAGCTTTACAGCTGTACGCCAGTGGGGGGCTCGCGGCGCTTTTATAACGCCTCTCAGACCCACGCCACGCCAGGCTGGCAAGAATCAATGTTTCGTTTTTATCTGCCGGTGGACTGTGACGTAACCGTGATTCATAGCCTTGACCGCAACGGCTTTTTACATACGGATCATCACTCGCTACGCGCCGTTGAAAATCGTCCGCTTAAAGAGCCTATGGTCAGCATCACCTTTGACGATATCTGGAAAACCGCCTATACTCGCGGCGCTGCAGATTTAGATAAACATGGCTTTAAAGGCAGCTTTTATATTACCAGGCTCTATACCGAAACCCCCGCTGACAGCTATGCCAGTCTGGATGATGTCAAAGATCTGATTAAGCGCGGCCATGAACTGGGATCTCATTCCCATCGCCACACCGCACTCAGCACCATGGCGGCGCCAGACTTAATCGAAGACACGCGTAAAATCACAACGCTGCTTCAGCAACTGAATGTGCCGAGCAGTGGAGTTGCCTATCCCTTTGGGGACTTTGACGATAAAGTTGAAACTGAGATTCAGCGTTATCACACTTATGCCCGCACCAGCCTGCTGGGTTTAAATGACGCTACGGCCAGTCGATATCGCTTGCGGATTGTAGCGGTGACAACCGAAACCACCACTGCTGATCTGCTGCGCTGGATTCAAGCGGCTCAGGATAGCAAAACCTGGCTGATTTTACTCTTTCATGATTTGGGCGAGCCGGCTCCGCGCAACCCCTACACCACGTCTTACGACCAGTATTTGCAGATTTTAGATGATCTCAAAGCTCGCAATATGAAAGTCGTAACGGTTGAACAAGGCCTAAAAGAAGCGGGGCTGTAGCGCAGCGGAGTTACGCGTGGTGGGTTTAAATACCCACCACCCATAACTGCGCAGCGCAGCTGCGCTTAAGGCCGATCCGGTATTTGGCTCAGGGCGCGCTGCATTTCGGCCATACCGGGTTTTTCGCGCTCGATTACGTGAGGGGCGATATCCCAGGTTGCCCAGGTATGGCGTTTGTCGCTGTCGAGCACTTCGCCGCGATAATCCACGCTGACCGCAATCCCTTCAGAAATCAGACTTTCACGGCCTGGCGTGCTGCGGTCGTCGTGCATTACCGAGCGGGTGCTGGGGTCAACAAAGTTGATCAGACTCCAGGGGATTCTGACGTCTACCTGGCGGTCGCTGACAATCACGGCGTCCATGCTGGATGACGCAGCTGAAAATTGTCTGATGCGCAGATGGCCGATATCATAAAATTTAATCGGGAAGTTCATTGAGCCGTCAGCGCTGGTATGGGGCTGGTCATTTTGCCAGCGTACGGGCTGCCAGGGGGCGCCTTCTACCGCTTTAGACTGGTAAATTTGCTGTGGCCCCGAAGAGCGATGCCAGATGCCAACTAAATCATAAGGCTGAGTGACTAACAGTCTGGCGTTGCCAGGCAGACTTAAGTCTAAGGCAAATTCATGGCGGTGTCCGGTACGTGTACCGGTGGGCAAAATTGGGTCGCCTAAGTCATCGCGATAGGTATCGTAGCCAATGACTAAACGCTCGTCACGCCGGTAATTTTCTTTGAGCTGCAGGCGCAGATGAAAATATTTAGCATCACTGGCGCTTTCGATCTGGGTGATGGCGCCGGTACTGGTTTTAATTGTCTGATAAGTCGGCGGCGCTAAGTCAAAAGCCAGCAGGCCGAAGTTTTCTTCAGGAGATGTCAGATTGTTCCAGAGCCGGTAGCGCTCACGGGGAAACGAAATTTCATCGACAATCCAGGTACGTTTCCACCATTCGTCAATCCAGGCAAACAGCATGCCGCCACCTGTGCCGTTTTCGTATAAATTGCGGGTCAGACGGGCGTTGTCCTGGCCCTGTTCAAGTTCATCATGACCACCGTGGTCCATGCCGCTGGGGCTAAAATGAGCATTGCCCCAGCTTGAAGGCACGCCGTATTCTGCGATCACCAGCGGGAATTTATTGTAATGGCGCTTTAAAGCTTTGAGATAGCCGACATAATTATTGACACCGACACTGTCGCGCTCGTTTTGAAAGGCCGGTTCGTTGACAATAAAGTTCGGATAGTAGGGATAGGCGTGGAAGGTGGCAAAATAGCCGCCTGGCGCGTCAAAGGTGTCTATCTGGGCCATATCAACTGTGGCAATATCTTCACTGGACTCAATTGGATTTTCGGTCAGATGAGTCAGTGGGTCAAGCGTGGGCCAGCTCGAGCAGGTTACCGGTTTGTCGACTTGATAACGGCTGCGCTCGTATTCAAGCAGATAATCTACTTTTTGCGCCAGCCAGACTTCTGAGGGGTTGCCGTTAAGCGCGATATGCTGGCCCCGAAAGCTGGTTTCGCTGGCAAAACGTTTGTTTGTTTCAATAATTTCTTCAGGAATAATTTCGCGGCCAATTACCCAGCCGGCCACCCAGCGGGAAATATTGGCGCGATAGCTGCCCCAGGCTCGGCCCCGGCGGCTGCCGACTTCTAAACGGCCGTGTACAGCATCAACCGCTTCGCGAATATTGCGTTGAAAGCTCTCTGTCACTTCATGCAGATGAGTATGGACGATGTTTTCATCGTTTTCTTCATCGAGCCAGACGCCGTGAAACAGATAAATGGGTTTATTGGGGTGAGCGGCGTTATAGCGTCCCAGTTCTTCATAAAAATGCGGATAGTGAAGGGTGTAAATACGCAGGCTATTAATGCCGATTTCGCCCATGCGCTTAAACCAGCGCTGGTATTGTTCACGTGAAGCGGCTAAGTCCCCGGCCTGGGTGCCTGGCAGGCCAATGCCAAGATTCATGCCTTTAACATAAAAGTTTTCGTAAGCCGTACCGTTCCAGCGCTGTAAATAAGTGCTGTTGCCTTTGGCTGTAAACGGAACCGGGTGAGTGTCGGGATAATCCAGTACAGCTGAAGTGGTGGGCGGTGCGGGTAGAGGCGTCGGGGCTGGTGTGCCTGATATACCAGAAGGGCTGGTTGTGGGGCGGGAGCTGGGGACACCCCCCACGCCAATCAGCGCGTTATCAATGACCTGGCAACTGGCCAGACTGAGCATACCGACAGAAGCAAGCAGGGGGCGGTGCAGGCGTTTGAACATGAAGCACTTCTTCTCTGAATATTCTGGTTAGATTAAGAATCCTGATTGTGTTGACTCTAACAAATTGTGAATAAAGAAGACAAGAGAGAGGGGATGCCGGCAGAACCGGCGTTTGGGGGGATGAGTGGTGGACGGTGGGTTTTAAAGGCAGAAGAAAAAAGAGGAAGAACTGTAAAGCCTTGCAGCTGTACAGCTGATATCTTTCCCCAAAAACCCAAAATTCCCCGTCCGGTGTACGGCCCGTAGCCCCAAGCCGCCCTTCCTGATAAACTGCCTGCTATGTCAGAGAACTCAGAAAAATACTTTCGACCTTCCGTAACTGCTGATGTGCTGGTGCTGAAGCCTTTAGACAATGGTCTTCAGCTTTTGCTGATTCAGCGGGCTCGTGACCCTTTTGCAGGTAAATGGGCTTTGCCTGGTGGCTTTATTGAAGCTGATGAAACGCTGGAGGCCTCGGCCCGGCGGGAATTGCTCGAAGAGACTGGCTTAACAGCTGGCAAGCTTGTCTTTTTTGGCGTCTATGGCGATCCAGGGCGTGACCCGCGGGGTCGGACGATTACAGTGGCTTATCGCCAATTATTGGCCCCCGACAGCCCCGCTGAGATTCAGGGCCTAGACGATGCTGCTGATGCGCGTTGGTTTGACCTTGATCAGCTGCCAGAACTGGCTTTTGACCATAGCAGGATTGTTCATGACGGGCTTTATGATCTGCGCTGTCAGCTTAAAGATCATTACCCAGGCTCGCGTGATTTACCCGCTGGACTAGCCGGTGTACATGCCCATCAGCTGGAAAACTGGCTCAATCGAGCCTAGTCGGCAAAGCGGTGTGATAGCTTATGAGTGATAGGTTTTAGGTTGATTTCTCTTGCTTGGTGATATGCAAGAGGTAACAGCTCATCTGCTGTACAGCCGCAATGTGATGAGCATTAGCCTTAAACTCACCACTCAAAACC
>CAJYHH010000889.1 GCA_913773825.1 Candidatus Sericytochromatia bacterium
TTATTGATCAATTAGATACCCCCCACGGCATATGGATAGCTTGATATATTGTTTTCTTAGTGAATTTTTTAAGCTATCTTATCCTCTTTTTAAACTTGTTGTCTTCAGGTTAAAGCCTTAACCTGCGATAAATAATTGAGCATCAGCATCATGAGACGTGAGGAATTTGTAGCTTGACTGTCGCCTCTCCCGCCTATCTGAGCAATATTCAAAACTGGTCAGCTGTTTCCCAAACCACAGCTCAAGCCCAGCCTCAGCCCCTGCGTCTGACTGGTCTGGTTGGCCCTGCTTATCTGCCAACGATGGTCCGCGACCGCATTTCTCTTGAGCCAATTCAGCCTGCTCCCAAATCCATTCCGACCAGCTTACCTGCTTTACATGCTGCTGTTTCTGTCCCCACGGCTCGTCCTGTAACGGCTGCTGCAAGTGCTCCCTTTCTCACCCTGGGCGCAAAAGGAGCTGCTGTTGAGCATATCCAGCAGCGTTTGAACACCTGGGGGTATAGCGTTGGCCGTGCTGACGGTGATTACGGCAATATTACTTTTAATCAGGTCAGAAACTTCCAGCGTGATCAGGGCTTGCCGGTTGATGGCAAAGTTGGCAATCAGACCCTGGGCGCTTTAAATCGTACACCTGCAGCTAAGCCTGCTGCTCCTGCTCCCACACTTGATGCTCTGCGCTCAGGCCGTGCTCAGCTGACCCAAGGCTCAGAAGGTGCAGCGGTTGAACATGTTCAGGAACGCCTCAAAGTCTGGGGCTATAATATCGGTCGTGTTGACGGTGACTATGGCAAAAATACGTTTAATGCCGTCAAACAGTTTCAGCAGGCACGTGGGATTGAAGTTAATGGCCGTGTTGGCCAGACAACGCTTAATGCGCTTAATCAGACTCCGATTCGCGCCACCGCGATGAGCATGGCCGCTGTTGGACCTGCTACCAGTGACGGTGTCAAGCTTGCCCGCGCCGCCCAACGGATTGCAAGCATTCGTGACACGGTCGGCTGGTGTTATTCTGGCGTGGCTGATGCAGTTGCTAAAGCCCTGGGTGTTCAGCTCTACGGTCGTTCAGCCTATCAAGCTTCTTCGATTCTGGCTCGCAGTGATGATTTTGAAGAAGTCCGTTCGATCAGAGCCAAAGACTTGCCCAAATTGCCAGCTGGCGCCGTTGTTGTTTGGGGTAAAACCAGCGTGAGCCCACATGGTCATATCTCAGTTGCACTCGGCAATGGCAACGAAGCCAGTGATCATATCGACGAACAGCGTACCCAGTTACGCGGCCACACTAACTTCCGCGTCTTTATGCCGGTCTAGGCGACAGAGTCGCCGCTGGTTGCGAGTTGCCCGTAGCTTTTAGCTCGGTATATTTAGATTCATCCAAAGAACATTTAAAGCGGCAATTTTATTTGCCGCTTTAAATGTTCTAAGTTTTCACAAGCCATCAGCTAAATTGATTTTAGCTCGCGCGTGATCGGTTTAGGGTAGCGCAGATAGATAATTTCAGTGGCGGTTTCTTCAATTGCTTTGTGTGAGACATCGACAATTGGGCAACCGAGCTCAGCCATAATATTAGCCGCGTATTCCATTTCACGCAGGATCTGATCCTGATTGGCATAAGAGGAACTGGCCGGCAGGCCTAAGCTCTGTAGACGAGCCGTACGAATATCAAGTAAGACTTCCGGTTTTACGCTTAAACCCACACATTTTTCTTTATGGGCAAACAGTTCTTTAGGCGGTTTGACGTTAAAGACCAGGGGGTTATTGGCAACTTTTTTGCCGTAGTTCTGGGCCAGATACATACAAGTTGGGGTTTTTGACGTGCGTGAAACACCGACTAAAATAATGTCGGCTTTTTCCATGCCCTTGGGATCTTTGCCATCATCAAAACGAATAGCAAATTCGACGGCTTCGATCCGGCGGAAATACTCTTCGTCGAGCTGGTGTAAAATCCCGCCTTCACGGCGTGGGGGCGTAATCCCGAGCTGTTCACTCATCGTCAGAACCAAAGGGTCTAGTAAGTCTACAACTGGAATATTGTGCTCTTTGGCGCGCTCAATCAAGACATCTTTTAGCGCGGGGACTGACAGCGTGTAGGCGACCATACAAGGACGACTCTGGCTCAGGACCTGCATAATCTTATCGATTTGCTCCGCCCGCGAGACGCGTGGCAAAGGAATATGGCGGATTTCCTGAATGTCGCGAAACTGACGAATGGCGGCTTTCGACAAGGTATCTGCTGTCTGGCCCGTAGAGTCTGACATTGAGTAGAGCGTGGGGATTTCGCTCTCGGTCATACGTGTTCTCCTTTGCCAAACCAGTTAACCGAAGGTTTACGGTTGGCACGCGCCTCGTCAACACGACGAATCTGAGTTTGATGGGGCGCTTCATTTACAAATTCAGGTTTGGTCTGAATTTCTTCGTGAATCTGCTGCATCACACCCACAAAACGGTCGAGGGTAGCGCGGGTTTCGGTTTCAGTGGGTTCAATCATCATCGCTTCAGGCACAATCAGCGGGAAATAAACGGTTGGCGCATGAATGCCAAAGTCGAGCAGGCGTTTGCCGATTGAAAGCGCATTGACGCCGTGTTCTTTTTTAGTCTGAGCAGCAGACAAAACAAATTCATGCATACAGGGTGCCTGATCGTGAGGCAGTTCAAAGAGCTGCTTGAGATGATGGCGCAAATAATTAGCATTAAGCACAGCGTCCTGGCTGGCCTGGGTCAGGCCGTCAGGACCCATGGCGCAGATATAGCTGTAAGCGCGTACGAGTACGCCAAAATTGCCATAAAAGCTGCGTACACGACCAATTGATAAAGGCCGATCGCTGTCTAAGCCATAAGCGTTTTCGGTTTTAATAATCACGGGCCCAGGCAAAAAGGGCTCAAGTTTGTCGCGAACAAAAATCGGGCCTGCGCCCGGGCCGCCGCCACCGTGGGGGGTTGAAAAGGTTTTGTGCAGATTCAGATGCAGAACATCAAATCCCATATCGCCAGGGCGAGCCATACCCATAATTGCGTTGAGATTGGCGCCATCGTAGTAAAGCAGAGCACCTGTGGCGTGAATCATTTTTGAGATATCAAGAATATTTTCTTCAAAGATGCCCAGGGTATTGGGGTTAGTCATCATTAAAGCGGCAAACTCGCTACCGTGAGCTTCAATCAATTCTTTTAAATGCTCCATATCGACCTGGCCATTGCTGCCAGAACGCAGGGTTACGACTTCATAGCCACACATTGAGGCTGAAGAAGGATTTGTGCCGTGAGCAGAGTCTGGGACCAGAACTTTGGTTCGGGCATGATCATTGCGCTGCTCATGATAGGCTTTGATCATCATCATGCCAGCGAGTTCACCGTGAGCACCCGCAGCAGGCTGCAGGCTCCAGCCCGGTAAACCGACAATTTCACTTAGAGAGCTGCCCAGTTTATAAAGTAGCTCTAAAGCGCCTTGAGACTGTTCTTGAGGCTGATAAGGATGTAAATCTGCAAAGCCTGGCAGAGCCGCAATCCGCTCGTTGACTTTGGGATTGTATTTCATCGTACAGGAGCCTAAAGGGTAAAAGCCCGTGTCGATGGCATGGTTTTTATGTGAGAGATTAACAAAGTGACGCATAGTTTCAAGCTCGTTGAGCTCGGGCAGTTCAGCGGGTTGTTTTCTGATTAAATGAGCTGGCAGATGAGCGGCTGGATCCTGGTGAGGAACACCGGGGACAGGTAAAGAAACGCCGCGATGGCCAGGAATCGATTTTTCAAAAACCGTCTGAGATGATTCGTTTACAGATGACATAAAATAATGACCCTCATAGCTGGATGCAGGCTCAGGATAACATGAATGGGTGGTGAGTTTTGGGTTTTGATTGGTGGGTTAAAAGACAAAAAACGAGGCTTGTGAGTCGTAGGCAGGAAGCTGAAAGAGATGGCTTAGATTGCGGGGGAGAGAGACTTGAAGTAAGTGTCCAAAACTTTGCGGGTGAAAGGTTCGATGTGGAGAGCACAGTCTGGAGCCTTGAGCTGTTCGGGTTTGAACCAGGCCCAGGCTTCTGCTTCGTCGTTGAGGGTAACGTCATTTGTGATTGCTTGGCAGACAAAATCTAAAAAAATAAAATGGCGATTTTTCCAGAACGCTGGGTTGTAAAGACATTCTTGATAACAAAGAAACCTGACATCTGTAATCTGTAGACCTGTTTCTTCAAGGACTTCGCGGTGCACAGCTGCTACAGCTGATTCGCCCGGTTCGATATGCCCACCAGGGATTGTCCAAGCATCGCGCCATTTGTGCGAACGAAAGAGAAAAATTCGTTCGTTCGCATCGAGAATCAGAGCGCCGACAGTGGGTTCTGGATAATGGCTCATAGGACTTTACCTCCAGCTTGGGCATGTGACATGCTGGCTCAAAGATTTCAAAACAGCATATCAGAGAAAGCGGCTTTTTTATGAGCACACAGAATTATTTGATCATCGGGGTTGGCGGTATCGGAACTTCGCTGGCTCGTCAGCTTTGTCAACAAGGCCTGAATGTTTATCTGGCCGGGCGTAATTTGGACCGCCTGAAGTCTGTTGCTGATGAACTCAAATCACCGTTTAGCAGTCTTGATGCGCGTGATTTTGGTGCCGTTGAACAAGTCTTTAAAACGGCTATCGAAACCCTAGGAACCTTAAACGGCGTTGTTTGCTGTGCGGGTTCGCTCTTGCTAAAATCAGCTCATCTAGCCAGCGAGAGCGAGTGGCAGGATTTACTCGATACAAATCTCAAGACTGCTTTTGCGACTGTGCGTGCGGCAGGGAGTCAGATGCGGCGTAACGGTGGCTCCGTGGTGCTGATGAGCTCAGCTGCCGCGACAACGGGTCTCGCCAGTCATGAAATGATTGCGGCTGCCAAAGCAGGCGTCGAAGGCTTAATGCGATCGGCTGCTGCGAGTTATGCCAGCAGCGGCTTACGCTTTAACTGCGTGGCGCCAGGCTTAACGCGAACTCCTTTAGCCGCTCCGATTCTTGCCAGTGAACTCAGTCTTAAAACTTCTGAGCAAATGCACGCGCTCGGCCGGATTGGGGAAGCCGAAGAAGTTGCACGTGCGATTGCATTTTTGCTGGACCCGGCTCAAAGCTGGATTACGGGCCAAGTGCTTGGGGTTGACGGTGGCCTTGCTCGCGTACGGCCGCGAGCGAAGGCCTAGTCCGTCAGAGGTGTTGAAATTTAGCCGACTTCAGCCAGACCCTGCTGATAGGTCTGCCAGTTTTTGCGGAAACGATCGATGTCGCGGCGCGGTGCGTAACAGCGCAGCTTGATTCGATTGCCTTCGAGGTACTCCTCCTCGCGGATTTCGCCAAGTTTGTAGATCTGAGAAATCCAGCGCTGCTCATTAAGCGGCAGCACAAAGGTGGTTTCCTGGAACTGTTTAGCAAAGGTCTCAATAATCATCTCTTGCAGCACGTCGATGTTCTCACCGGTTTTAGCCGAGATTGACACATAGGGTGCGTTTTCAGGGATGTATTTTGAAATCTCTGGATCATGGTCCAGCTGGTCACTTTTGTTAAGCACAAAAATCGTCGGCTTGTTCTGGATTTCAAGCTGCTGGAGCACGTCTTCAACGGCTTCGAGTTGTTCACCTAATACGGGGCTGGTGATGTCGACAACGTGTAACAGCACATCTGCTTCACGCGCTTCTTCCAGCGTACTGCGAAAAGACGCCACCAGATGATGGGGCAGCTTGCGGACAAATCCGACAGTATCTGTGAGCAGAAATTTCTGATCACGGACATGCATCTGGCGAACAGTAGAATCCAGTGTGGCAAACAGACGGTCTTCAACTAAGACATCTGCATCAGTTAGTCGGTTGAACAGGGTCGATTTGCCCACGTTGGTATAACCAATCAAAGCGACCGAAAACATTTCACGTCGCCAGCTATTGCGGCGAGTGCGCTGTTTTTCGATTTCTTTGAGATCAGACTCAAACTTTGAGATTTTTTTCTGAACAATACGGCGGTCAATTTCGAGCTGCTTTTCGCCCATCCCGCCACGGACCCCGACCCCGCCGACTTGGCGTTCCAAGTGGGTCCAGAGTCGCTTCATGCGCGGTAAAAAGTATTTAAGCTGAGCTAATTCAACCTGCAGTTTGGCTTCATGGGTCTGAGCGCGCTCGGAGAAAATCAGCAGAATCACGTCCGAGCGGTCCATGACCTGAATGTTCATGGCCTTTTCAAGGTTTTTAATCTGAGCGGGTGAAAGTTCAGTATCAAAAATAACAACGTCAGCGCCAAGCGCTTCGGCCATGGCGCGTACTTCTTCAACTTTGCCCTTTCCGATAAAAGTAGCCGGATGGGGAGTGCTGCGGGATTGCCAGCAGGTATCAAGCGTTTTGATGCCGGCTGTATCAGCCAGAGAGGCCAGTTCATCAAGGGAGTACGTGACTTCCCATTCTGGCGCACCCTGACTGAGGATCCCGACCAGGATCGCTTTTTCGGCAGGTGGTTTGGTATCAAACAAAATTAAGTTTCCTTTGCTGCTTCAACAATTATATGGAAGTATGATGCAACGCCGTGGACCGGGTTCGCAAGCAGTCAAAGATATGTCTTGTTCCGGCCAGGTAAAATGACGCCTGTTGCTGAAAGACTCAGCCCCGAAAAACGTCAATGTTTTGCTAGACGACTGAATCCCTGATTGAGTTCCGATTTAAACTCAAAAGCTCAATTTAGGACTCTGCTTCTTCACCGATAACAGGCTCCCTTGAGTCTTCGTCGTGTTCATGGCTAGGTTCATAAATCAAACGAATAAACATACTCAAACGTTCGTCATCGCGACTTAAAGGCAAGCCGACAACCAGACCCAGAATCAACTGATCGTGAATACTCAGTCGCATCTGGGGACGCACAACCATTTTAAAGCCTTTGTCGCTAAGGGTTTTATTAAACTCAACGCCAATAAAATTACGGCTATTGGGCAACATGTAGTGCACGCTGGTATTAATATCCCAGCTGCTGTGAATCTCACCTGTGGCAAATAGATGTTCAAAGCGTGGGCCAGTATAGATTAGCGAGTGAAAGTTTTCGGGCCAGCGTTTAGCGGCAACAAAAAAGGGATTGTAGACATTGCCTTTAAACAGCGATTGCTGGCCCCAGTCTTTAAAGCTGGCTAGCTCTAGTTCATGAAGATAGCCGACCGCCATGCTGGTTTCCCATTCTTCATGAACCAAAAAAGTATATTGAAAAGCCCCTTTTAGCGCATCCAGGCGATGGCTGGTGTTTTCTGTCTGTGGGCCGTGTAGGGAATAAAACGTAAACGGAAATTCAATTTCAAGGCCAAGTCGGTCAATCGGAGCCCATTCGTACTCAACTAAAAACTGATAGCTGTCGTAATCCGTTTCATCATTAAGGCCCATTCCGATATTCCATTCTTCTTCGCCCTGCAACGCACCCAAATCGCGAATCAGATCGATATACAGCGGTTCAGCATGCTGAAGCTTTAGACGTTTGGGAACACTCTCGGGGGCTGGCGCTGCAGATTGGCTTTCATGATGGGGAATCTGCATGCCCATGCTGGCTGGTGTGCTTGATTCAAGCAGATCAGGATAATGCTCAAGCTGAATAATTTCCTGAGCAGAAGCGCTTTGCCAGGCAGAAAAACTGATAAGTAAAGCCGTCAAAGAAGCAAGCACAGATTTCATCAAGGGCCACCTGAAAATAACATTATGAGTCGAATATTAATTTATTTGTTAAATTAACCGATACTTATTTGTAAATTAAATCGATTCAAACGTCTAGATGATTGGCTTAAAGTCAGGCGGGTTCAAGCAGGTTCAAGCAGGTTATTAGTCAGTTAATTGACTGTTTTGGGCGACGCTCTGAGCCTCGTGATAATGTCTGACGCGAACATCCATCACCCGATGCCAAAGTGGCGGAAGCAGAGCTAACAAAATCATGGTGGCGTAGCCAGCTGGCAATTGTGGACTGGTATCAAACTGGCGCAGAATCTGATAACGGCGGGACTGATGAGCATGATGGTCAGAATGGCGCTGGAGCATAAACAAAAAACAATTGGTGAGCAGATGATTCGAATTCCAGGAATGGCTCATA
Organism: Candidatus Sericytochromatia bacterium; assembly: GCA_913773825.1. Classification (GTDB taxonomy): domain Bacteria; phylum Cyanobacteriota; class Sericytochromatia; order UBA7694; family UBA7694; genus CAJYHH01. The sequence goes on from CAJYHH010000889.1 coordinate 8,064, forward strand.
TTGACGGCTTCATAAACACCGGGGCGGATTTCACGACGACTAAAGCCGTAGTGATCAACATAATTAACGTTTTCAAGCAGTGAAAAGGCAATGATACTCTGGGCAATAAAAAAAATAAGAGCAGATGTGCCCCAAAAAGCGTTTAGCATTAAAGCTACTACAATCGGCAAAAATGTAAACCAAAGCATCTGATTGCGCCAGACAGGCAAATGTTTTTTACTGAGTCGAGTCTGTTCAAGTTTCCAGGCATCGCGCCAGGAACCCCAAATAGTCCGCAGATAAAAAGCATAAAAATGTTCGCCTAGTCTGGCTGAAGCGGGGTCCTCAGGTGTGGCCACCCGGCGATGGTGTCCACGCAGATGTTCAATATAAAAGTGCATATAACAGACCATCAGCAGCAAGGTCTGGCTCAGGAGACGTTCAAACCGACTGGTTTTATGCATCAGTTCATGGGCTAAGGTAATTCCAATTGCGCCTGTACAGATGCCAATAGACAATGTCAGGCCGATTTGTTCTGACAGCGTCAGTGAGTTAATACTGGCTGCACCCCAGACTACCAGCACAATCTGGACTGGAACATAGAGCCAGGTTAGGAGTCGAAAACCCAGACTTTTCAGTAAAACATCTGTCTCAGTTGGGCTGGGATTGTAGAGCCAGATTCCGAGTAAGGCATCCAGTAAGGGTACCGCCACAAAAACAAATAAAGGCACCAGATACCAGGCCCATCCCCCTAAGGCCTGAGCTGGAATCAGTAAAAGTGGCACTAAATAAGCCACGGCAAAGGAGAGAGGGCTTAAGGGGCTTGTTTTTCTAGGCTGATGGGGCTGGGTTGGCAAAACAAACTGGCTGCTCATGGTTGGACCTCCAGCAAACTTCTCTGCTCATAAGCCCTGATCATAAACTTAATGTAGGAATTTTAAAAGTGACGCCAAAAGCCCAGGCCGTATGGAAAGACACACAAAATTGATTTTAGGTTCTTCTGACTTGTTGTTATAGCTTTCGGACTGAGCTTTCGGACTGAATGATCGCTTTTTACACCATCTTGATCAAAAAGCTTCTATCATGGGAGAGACTTTTATTTTTGCAATTTTTTGCGGATGCATAAAAGTAGGCAAAAATTTTAACAAAAGTCAGGCTCTGGGGCCGGTACAGTATAGGCAAAGGACAACATGATAGCAGAGATACTGATTATTCTGGCGCTGATCTTGGCGACATCTCTGTTTGTTGCCGGAGAGTTCGCCATTGTCAGTGTTCCCCATAGCCAGATCAAGCAGCTTTATGACGAAAAACATCCTGCTGCCCGACTGCTTTGGCCCATTCTCTCAAATTCTCACAATTTTGATCGCTATATTGCAGCCTGCCAAGTTGGGATTACGATTGCCGGGCTGGTATTAGGTGCTTTTGGCCAGGCTAAGTTAACAGAGTGGCTTAAACCTCTGTTTCAGGGTGAGATGGCGGATTATCTGCTTGGACCAGGCATTCTGGTTTTTTTGACCGCTGTGACAATGGTTCTGGGAGAGCTGGTTCCGAAGTCTTTAGCCCTGCAATTTCCGGTTAAAACAACCCTCTGGACAACTTTCCCGATGTTGGCGGCCCTTTGGGTGCTGCGTCTGCCAATTGCTGTCCTTAACGGTAGCGGTAACGGCTTGTTAAAACTGATGGGCTTTAAACCTGAAGAACATCATCATGTTCATTCCCCTGAAGAAATTCTGCTGCTGCTGAGTGAAGGTGAAAGTGCCGGTGTACTTGGCAGTCATGAGCGCGAGCGCATGCAAAAAGCGATTGAAATCTCAGATTGGACCGCGCGCGACTTGATGGTTCCCAGACCTTATCTGCAGCTAATTGACCTTAAGTCCTCACTTCACCATAATCTCAAAAAAATTGCCCGCTCAAATTATTCCACTTTATTGGTCTATCGGCGTCAGCCAGATCAAATTGAAGGCTATATCCGCTGCCAGGAAGTCCTGCGTTATTTAATCAGTCATGGTCAGGTCCGCAATCTCGACAGCTTTATTCATCCTGTGCTGGTGATTCCCCGCAATCTCAGCATTCAGCGTGCCTTAGATAAATTTAGAGAGCATCGTACTCGCTTAGCTGTAGTTGTAGATGACTATGGCGGTGTGGCAGGTTTGCTGACCCTTCAGGATATTCTGGCGGAGTTAGTCGGCGCCGTGGGTGATGAGTTTAGTCATGCGCGTGGTTATTATCGCGTCTTGCCAGATGGCCGAATCAGGGTCTCTGGTCAGATGCGTTTAGATCAGCTTAAAGAAGTCAGCGGGCTGGATTGGGAAAGCGAGTTTGCTTCAACGGTTGGCGGCTATATTGTTGCTAAACTAGACCGGCTGCCCCATCGTGGTCAGAAAGTTGAGATTGACGGTGTACCAGCACTGGTTGAAAAAGTCTCTTCACGGGCTATTCTGACTATTTTGATTGAAGGCCAGCTCAAACCTTCTAAAGGTGATGCTGAAGCCGGGAATACTCAGGAGCCCTCTGCATGATTTTGGCTTTAGTGATTACGATTGTGCTGTTATTGCTTAACGGCTTATTTGTTGCGGCTGAATTTGCGATTGTGGCAGTGCCCCGTCCAGCTCTCCAGCGTCGTTCTACTGAAGGAGACAAAACGGCTAAACAAGTCTTAAAAATTCGCGAAAACCCGACCCTGCAGGATCAGTATATTGCGACTGCTCAGCTCGGGATTACCCTGGCAACCCTGGGTCTGGGTATGTATTCTGAGCATCATTTTGCCGAGATGCTATTTCACTATTTTGAACATAATAGCGCTTTGCAGGTATTAGCGGTTCATAGCGTTGCCTCGTTTATTATTGTGGCCTTGCTGACTTATTTTCACGTTGTGATTGGCGAAATGATTCCTAAGAGTCTGGCGCTGCAAAAAGCAGAGCGCGTTGTGCTGTGGATTGCGCCGATTATGATGTTTTTCCGCTGGATGATGTTCCCTTTAGTATTAGGGCTTAACGCCATGGGAAATGGCCTGCTGGCCTTAATGAGGATTCAGCGTACAGCAGGCTCGCATCTTTCGACTCTGCAAGATCTTCAGTACATCGTTAATCAGAGTCAGGAAGCGGGCGCTCTACAAAAAGAAACTGCAGAAGTTTTACAAGAACTACTGGCTTTTACCGATACTGATGCTGGTGAGTTAATGGTCCCTCGCGTCAGAATGGCCGCTCTCGATATTGAAAGTACGCCCGAAGAAGTAAAAGCGGTTTTGTCCGATACCCCTCACTCTCGCTACCCGGTGTATGAAAACAATCTGGATGAAATTCTGGGTTTTGTTCATTTACAGGATCTGTATCATCGTTTGCGTCAGCCTCAGCAGACTTTACCGGTTCAGCGCCAGGATTTACATGATCTGCCGTTTTTGCCTGCAACAGCAGAGCTTGAAACCGTCTTGCAGACTATGCATCGTGAGCAGATTCGCATGGTGATTTTGATTGATGAATATGGCGGCACCGCTGGCTTGATTTCATTAGAAGATATTCTGGCTGAACTAGTTGGCCCGATTGAACCTGATGAAATTCATGACGCTGAGCTGCGTGAACACGCCAGTGGTGAACTTGAAGTTGAAGGCACGCTGCGTTTAGATGAACTGGGTGAGCACCTAGAGCTGGATCTTGAACATGATGAAGTGGAAACCGTCAGCGGCCTAATTCTGGATATTCTGGAGCGTCCTCCGCGTGAAGGGGATGAAGTGGAATATCATTGTTTGCACTTTAAAGTTCTAAGTGTGCAGGGACGTGGAGTTGGGCGTTGTAAAGTCACCCGTTTGCCAGATCCTAATGCAGACAAAGAATAGCCAAAATCAGCTAAGAGTTTATCGCTAAATTAGCCCAGGGCTATTGGCTAAAAACGGCTTCATGCCTATAATCAAAGCATGTTAAACCGACACAAACTTGCTTCAATCTGTTTGATGAATCTGGTTTTGACTGTTTTAGTCAGTCTGACCAGCGCTGCTGATGCAACGACTTTAGCCGCTCCCTGTAACATTGCTGGCGGCGTTAGCCGCTGCCAGGTGACTGAAATGAATAGCCTACAGCTCTGGGAGCTGATTCAACAGCGTGAAGCTTTAGGCCAGTCTACTTTTGAGCTGTGGACAGCTTTACACCTTAAGCTGGCTTTGCCTTTGGCGACGTTTTTTACCACTCTGCTGGTTGCTCCCCTTGCTCTGCTGGTTGCCAAATTTGGGTCATCTGTCAGTACGGCGATTAGCATTGTGCTGGTCTTTGCCTGGTATGTGATTTATTCGATCTTTGGTCCTTTAGGTCAGGCTGGAGCGGTTGCTCCGTTTATTGCAGGCTGGATTCAGAATCTATTATTTGCTGGGTTAGGACTCAGCGTTTGGGCTTATCTTAACCGCGACCGCTTGATGTTCTGGCACGTTTAAATGCCCGTATAATGCCCACATGGATATTTCTGATTTAAACTCTCGCTTAGACTCACTGAGTTTTCAGCTGCCGCGTTATAGTCGCAATGCTCTGATTGCCAGAGCCTGCAAACAGCATAATCAGCGTCAGCGCGAAAAAGCCAATAGACTAGATGATCTCTATGCTGAGATTCAGACGGTTTCTCCTCATGCTCATCCTAATGTGCTGGCGCGGATCACGGTTAATTATTTGCAGTCGCTTTGTGAAGCTCGCCAACCTGAGCTGGCCGCTTTGCGAGGGCAGGCAGAACACTTTTTTCTATATGCGCGTTTTCGTTCACTGATGTTGGACGCCATTGCCCAGAGCTATGACTGGTTAGTTGATGAGTGTGAACGTCAGCGCATGATCTGAGCTTAGCGGTTTAGATCGCAAGAGCTGTCATCTAAACCGCTTTAAACTTTTATCCCTTCTAAATACTGTTTCGGTCAGACTTTTGGGTGGAGGGATTTGCCATGCCAAAATCACAGTTAAGCTTACAAACGCTCAATCTTGTTTTTGTTACATCTTTACTGATGGCTTGTCAGACTTCGGTTAATCTGACGCCAAATGTACAGCCTAGCAATAACCAGTCTTCCCCAGCAATAAGCCCTAAGCCTGCTGCAAGTAGGCAATCAAGATGGTTCCTCTACCCCTGGCAATCGTTCGGGTAGCGCCACAAACAACGCAGTAACACCGGTTTATCAGGTGGTCAGCTCTAATCAACAGTTGCCTGACTTGCCTTTAACAGCCTCTGGCAATGGCGCGAGCTTACATCTCAAAAGTGCCTTTGTTAAACCGGGTAAACGTCTGCAAGTCAGCTTTACAGTCCCTACGGGCCTACCCACAAATGCCTGGATCGGGATTGTGCCTGAGCGGATTGCCCATGGCGAAGAGCCTTTAAATGAGCAGAATCGCCTCGCCTATCAAGTGATTAATAGACGTCTAAACGGAACTCTGGAGTTTAATGCTCCAGAACAGCCTGGGGATTATAGTTTTAGATTTTATGATCGCGATAACCAGGGCAAAGAAGCAAAATCAGCGAGTTTTAAAGTAGAACCCTAAGTTGTATGGCTGTGGGCTATTGAATCTTATACTTAGCAAACACGAACTGGGCGTTGGAGAATCCGTTTAAGCTACCTGTTCTAAATAGACGATGAGCTACGCGCAGGTCTGTTTAGCCAAAGCTGGCGCAGGGCAATAAAATGGCCTGTGTAAGCAAAGGGCACAAGTACTGCTGGTAACCAGACATAGGGCCATTCAGCAATAAAGGTGTTAGCTGGTTGAATCAGCTGAAACGGTGTGGGCACAGATAAAAGGGCCACTGTCACAACATTCAGCAAAAGACTTAACCCCAGCAGATTCCAGATCAGGGCAATTTGATTGCGCTGTTTTGGTTGTTTAAGCCAAAGCCAGGCTGCAAATGGCGCTGTTATGCCGGTTAGAATATCCCAGTTGCGGCCTTCAAAGCTCATTTGCGGCGGCGCGACGCCTTCATGGGCTAGCATCCAGAGCATGATTTCGACAGGTAATCTAAAGAGCTGAAAACTAATCAGCCAGATCATCGGTGTAGTTTGCCAGAGCTGTTTAAGACGAGGATGCAGAGTAAAACTCAGGCTGCAGATTAACGCGGGTATTAAGACTAAAATTAAACGTGGCGGTAGACTGCTAAAATCCTTAAGCATGCCACTGACTGCGAATAAACTGGTTAGCAAGAGCCAGGTTATAAAACCCAAAATAACGGGCAGCAGAGATTTAAATGTCTGTTGGGGGCGCAGACTTTTTAATCCGATTATTGTGAGCAGAGGTAAACCAAGGCTAAGGGCAATACAGATAGTGGCGGCGATTAAAAGCTTCATGATGACTCGCTTTGAGGCTGAATGTTTTTAGGCTAACAGTTAAGGGCGCTGAGTCAAATGGCAAAAGTTGCGAAAAAGCGCTTAGCGAGTCTGCAGGCGATATTGAGACGGGTAAACGCCGACTTGTTGACGAAACTGGCGGCTAAAGCTCGCTGGGTCTTGACTGCCAAGGGTCCAGGCGATTTCCTGAATATTTAAGTGAGTCTGGGTAAGCAGCTTACGGGCTTTGTTGATACGTAAATTGAGTTGAAACTGATAAGGCGTAATGCCATAAGCAGCCTTAAACAGACGCAGAAAATGATATTTAGACAGACAAGCCGTGTTGGCTAATTGCTCCAGCGAAAGGGCGTCTGGACCTGAGCTCATTAGCTGATCGCGAGCGCGATTAAGGCGTAAATGCAACTCTGCTCGAGTGCCTTGTTTAAGTGCCGGCAGACGAGCGATTTCTTGCTGAATCTGTTGATTCAGGC
>CAJYHH010000890.1 GCA_913773825.1 Candidatus Sericytochromatia bacterium
ACCTTCCCGCTGACAGACGGATAATGATTTGCTAAATCTAGTTGTGATGAAGTGTTTTGCTAAGCGTGTGATCAGCAAAGGGGAAGTATATGACGGTCAAACCATCTCAAACAAAGTCTCTAGCCCAGGCGACAAAATCTTTGAATCACCAAGCTGACTCTCAAGAGCGCTTTAAAAAATTTACGATCCTGCATTCTAACGATATGCATGGCGATTTTTTAGCTGAAGCCCGTGAGGGTGATGGACTCTTGATTGGTGGTTTGTCTTTGCTTTCGGGCTATATTAACAAAGTTCGAGCAGACGAAAAAAACGTGATTTACGCCATTGCGGGTGATATGTTGCAGGGCTCGATGATTGACACAGAATTTAGAGGCCTGTCGACGATGGAGATTATGAATTATCTCTCGCCAGACGTGGTGACGCTGGGCAATCATGAGCTCGACTATGGTTTTCCCCATTTGCTGTTTTTAGAAAAAATGGCGAACTTTCCGATTGTAAACGCCAATCTTTACATCAAAAAATACGGCAAACGCCTGATGACGCCGTATCTGATTTTAAATGTTGATGGTTTCGACATTATGTTTATTGGGATCGTAACCGAAGAAGTGCTTAAGTCTTTAAAACTTGATACCAGTATTGGAACCTTTGTTGGCCTTGAAGACGCGGTCACGGAAGTTGGCAAAATCTGCAATACCTACAAACGCGAAGACATCGACCTGACGGTTTTACTCACCCATATTGGCTTTGAAGAAGACAAAAAACTTGCTGCCCAGCTCGACCCGGCCTGGGGAGTAGATATGATTCTGGGCGGGCATTCTCATACGCTCTTAGAGCAGCCTGCAGAGGTCAACGGCATTCTGATTGCCCAGGCTGCAGTGGGTACCGATCAGATTGGTCGATTTGATATCACCGTCGATGATGAGACTAATCAGATTGTGGACTGGAAATGGGAATTAGTCCCGATCAATAGCGACAACTGCCAGCCCGATCGCGACCTTGAAAACTTTATTGCAACCTACAAAGAAGCGGTAGACCGTAAATATAACCGCATCATTGGTCGTCTAAACCGCAAACTCAGCCATCCTGTGCGAGAACAGGAAACTGAGTTAGGCAATTTATTTGCAGATGTCTTTGCCAGCCTCGACAAATTAGATGTGGTGTTTGTTGGCAGTGGCTCAATTCGCGGCACCAGTTTTGGGCCTGTGATTACCTTAGGTGATCTCAAAGAGATTTTTTCTTTTGACGGGCCGCTTTACAAATACACGGTTAGCGGTGCCAAGCTCTTAAGTATTTTTAACTATATTCTTCACGACAATAACCGCGTGCCGGGTGAAAGTAACTTCCTTCAGGTCAATCGTGGGGTTCAGGCTATATTTGACACCAGCACCCAGCAACTCGCCTCTTTGACCCTGCAGGGTCAAGACATTGATCCTGCCAAAGAATACAATATTCTGCTGCAGGACTATACCTGCATGAATGCCCAGGCTTGTCTGGGGCTCAGTGAAGCTGAGCTGGGTGAATCTAAAGTGCTGACCACTTCTTCACAAAATGTGCTCGAAGAATACATTACCAGCCATCAACATATCGACAGTCATCTTGAAAACCGATTGGTATTTATCTAATGCGACAATTTGCTCAATCCCCCAGGGCCCAGGCTGCGGTCGAACTGATTGAATCTTTGCAGTCACGCTTTGTTCGCAATCTGGCGACTTTGGGCTCAACTCAGGCTTTTACAGCCGTTGAATGGCTGCGTGACGAAGGCCGTCACGGCGGCGGTAAGCGTTATCAGCACAGTGGTGACGCTGTGTTTAATCGCGCTTCAGTGAATGTCTCCCAGGTGCACTACGAAGACGAGCCAACTAAGCCTCTGGCCTCCGCCACAGCGCTCTCAACCATTGTGCATCCTTTTAATCCTTATGCCCCTTCTCTGCATCTACATTTAAGCTGGACAGAACTAAAATCAGGCCGTGGCTATTGGCGAATCATGGCTGATCTGAACCCCTCAATCCCCGATCAGGTGCTTAAATCGCGCTTTGAGGTGGCTTTGCAGGCCGCAGCCGGAGAACATTACCCCCATGCTGTGGCGCAGGGCGACCGCTATTTTTATATTCCGGCCCTGGAGCGCCATCGCGGCATCAGCCATTTTTACCTTGAAGCGTTTGCCAGTGGCGATGAAGCTGCTGATCGCGAGTTAGCCAGACAAGTGGGCACCGCTGTGATTGATCTGTATCCGCAATTACTTGCCGATCAAATTCAGGCTTATCCAGAGCCTGACAGTGACGCTTTTGCCCAGCAGCTGGCTTATCACAGCCTGTATTTTTTCCAGGTTTTGACCTTAGATCGCGGGACAACTTCTGGTCTGCTGGTACATGGCGAAAACGATGTTGGCATCCTGGGCTCCTTGCCCTCACAGGTTAACCCTGAGCTTTTGCGCAGCTGGCAAACCCGTCTGAGTGCTCCTCAAGATGAGTTATTAGATCAGTTAATTAAATCCTTACCTGATACCTCGCCGAGTCTGGTTGATGAAGCGGTTAAAGTCCGTCTGGCAGAGCTTGTGCGCCATCATTATCAGCGCCATCCAGATGCGCTCAATCAGCAGGCCGCTGGTGATGTGATTCCACCCACTCTGGACAATCACAGTGATCAGCGTGATACGGCCCCCGTGCTGGGCCAGAAATCGAGTTAAGTATCCATGTTGATTGCAGAAACTGAACGTCTGCGCTTGCGCTGGCTCACGCTTGAAGATACAGACTTAATTTGTCATTTACTCAATGACCCAGACTGGAAGCGCTTTATCTTTGACAGAGGCCATACAGATACTCAAGCGGCCCAAGCCTATCTGACAAACGGGCCACTGGCGAGTTATGCCCGTCAGGGCCATGGGCTTTATCATTGTGAGCTCAAGGAAACGGGGCAGGCGATTGGTCTTTGTGGCCTGATTCAGCGTCCAGGCCTGGAAGATATGGACTTAGGCTTTGCTTTACTTCCAGCCTGGCGCAGCCAGGGTTATGCCCAAGAAGCCGCCCAGGCCTGTCTGGACTATGGCCGCCAAGAGCTAAATCTCAAGCGAATTTTAGCGATTACTGACCCCCAAAACCAGCGCTCAGCAGACCTATTAATTCGCTTAGGCTTTCAGGCGCAAGGCCTGATCAAACTTGCAGACCAAGAAAGCTTGCTGTTTAGCCAGTCTCTTTAGTCAGAATCTTTAACCAAATACAACAAAGGGCTTCTGGTTATTCATCAGAAGCCGTTTGTTTTTGTCTTTCTAAACAGACTGCAAAGCAGTCTTCAAACCTTCACTAAACCAAACCCAAAGGGTTTGTCTCACCAGCGCCTTCGGCGCCTCTACTTCGCTTTTTCAGTCTTTTCGGACTTATCAGCACTGCCGCTAACCGGTTTGGTTGCGCTCAGCGGAGCAGAAGCAGCAGGCTGTTCAGCGGCTTTTTCTTCATTTCTATTTTTATTGTAGAAATAGTAGCCTGTGCCAGCCACGGTTGCCAGGACACCCAGGGTTGCAAAGGGATGCTGAATCGCTGCATTAAAGACTTTTTCGGCCCCTTTGCCAATCACGCGGCCCGTGGTCTGAACGCCAGAAGCAGTGGTTTCGAGCACCTTCATACCGGCGCGCTCAACAACCGGAATATTGAACGTTTTGCCGACCAGTGCGGTGGCGCCAGCCCCTGTCAGGACGCCCGCTGTGGCCAGACCCGCTGCGGCGGCACCTGAATCGAGGCTGGGTTTGTTAATAAACTTCTTGCCCTGCTCAATGGC
>CAJYHH010000891.1 GCA_913773825.1 Candidatus Sericytochromatia bacterium
TACGGGGTTTTGGGGAAAGCGTCAACCCGATTCAACATCTTGTTTTTCGCTTGCCTTTACCGAACCTTAAGCTCAATGTCAGCTCATTCAGATTACCGAACCTTCGCTCACCTGCACAGTAGATCCAAAAAATTTTGTTAATCTTTTATCAACAGATGCCTGAACAACAAGCCTGAACAACAAGCACTAATAGAATCCTGCTTCTTATTAAAAAGCTTCCCCTATTACATACAGGCATCGCCCTTATACTACTGTTTATGGTTAAGAAAAACTCCCCAGCCCCGATTCTGACTTTTGAAGACCTTAAACAATACTGCTTAAGTAAAGCAGGCGCGACCCATGATTTTCCGTTTGGCCCTGAAGTTGGGGTCTTTCGCGTTGAGGGCAAAATCTTTGCCCTCAGCAACCCTGAAGTTGTTCCCGTTAAAATCAATCTAAAATGTGAACCTCGGCTAGCGGAGCTTTTACGCGAGGAGTATCAAGCGGTTGTCCCTGGCTGGCATATGAATAAACGTCACTGGAACACAGTCAGTACAGGTTCTGACTTACCAGATGAACTTGTTCGTGACCAGATTAGCCGCTCATATGATCTGATTGTTGCCAGCTTGCCCAAAAGAGTTCAGGCTGAACTGGAATATAAACGCCTGAGCCAAGGTGAACCTGAGTCAACTTAAACATCAGCGAACCAGGTCTATTCCTAATTCGCGACAGACCTCCGCAACTGGTTTTTCAGTCCAGTAAGGCATTTGTTGCTGTGTACAAAACGAACGACTTAGCATTCGGTCCAGATACAGTCGGCCATGTAGATGATCAACTTCATGCTGCAAAATTCGCGCATGCCAACCCGATGCCTCAAGCTCAACAGCTTCAGCGCGTTCATTTAAACAGCGCAGGCGCACGCGTTTGGCGCGCGGAACTAAAGCGCCAAAACCAGCCACACTCAGACACCCTTCAAAAAAGACAGCTTGTTGCTCGGCGTTTTCCTGCTCCAACAATTCCAGCTCAGGATTGATGATGACGTGTAAAGGCACCGGTATACGCTCAAACTCGCGTAGATTTTCAGGCGTCCAGCGCGCCAGATATTCAGGCCGATCTTCAATCACCGCAATCTGCAGACTGACGCCAATTTGCGGTGCAGCCAGTCCTACACCTGGCGCCTCACGCATAGCAGCAATCATCTCCCGAATCAGATGCTGACAGCCGTCTTTAAGAATATCGGCTTCGGGCACAGCCAGCGCTCGCTGGCGCAAAACGGGGTGGCCGGCCTGGCAAATTTCAGGCGTCATCAGCTTTTGCCTCCTGTTTCAACCGGATTTTCGGCATAGCTGACCCAGTCACTCCAGGAGCCTGCATATAAGCGCGCACCCCGATAACCGGCTTCTTCAAGTGCAAGCAAATTATGGCAGGCTGTTACACCAGAGCCACAATAGACAATCACTTCCTGAGCACATTCCAGCTCTAATGGCGTCAAGTCATGGCGTAATTGTTCGGCTGATTTAAAACAACCGATTTTTTGGGGATCGAGATTATCAGCAAAGGGACGGTTTAGTGCGCCAGGAATATGTCCAGCTTGGGGATCCAAAGGCTCAGTTTCGCCCCGATAACGCTCGGGCGCCCGCGCATCCAATAAGGTAATGCCACCACGGTTAAGACGTGATCGCACTTCTTCCATGCTTAACAACATGTCAGGACGGGGACGGGGTACAAAATGTCGGGCAATTGGCAGACTTTCTTCAGACGTTATCGCTTGACCAGCTGTTTTCCAGGCGGGGTAACCACCATCCAGCACACGCACAGCATCATGACCGAGCCAGCGCAGCAGCCACCATAACCGACCAGCATACATCCCTCCAGCGTCGTCATAAACAACCACTTCACTTTGATTGCCAATTCCACAACGGCCCAGAACTTGCGCCAGACGGGCCGGGTCAGGCAAAGGGTGACGCCCACCATGTTCCGTCAGCGGATCAGACAAGTCAGTCGCTAAATCCAGATAAATTGCGCCAGGTAAATGAGCTTCTGTATAGACGTGACGGCCGTAATCTAAATCAGAAAGCGCATAACGCGTATCAATGATTACGAGATTGGGATCTCCCAGCTGTTTAGCCAGCTCCGCGACCTGAATCAGATTGGACATGGGAAATCCTCCTTTGTAACCACTATAAACACATAGAGATAAGGGCCAATGTACCAGAAAGCTCATCACAACTTATACAAATTTGTGTAAAGCCAGCGGCTAGACCATCGTAGGCCCTCCGTGCTTTAGGGTCAAGTCTCTGATTGGTGATAAAAGCTCAGGGTCTACCTTAGAATCTATCTATAAAAGACCCAAAGCTGCTTTTTGGTATCTGGGTCAACTAAACCAGGCAGACGTAGACACAGCCACACAGCTACAATAAAGCTAGATTCCCCGAAAGGACCTTGCGTTTATGTCCCTGATTGAACGCTTACGGCTAACTGGCGTAATTGAAGGCTATTCTTATTTATTTTTATTTGTCGTCGCTATGCCGCTCAAGTATCTGGCCCATCAGCCTCTGGCAGTCCAGATTGGAGGTTGGATTCACGGTGTCTTTTTTGTCTTGTTTAATATTGTGCTGTTACAGGCCACGCTTAAATATCGCTGGTCCCTGTTTCAATACGCGATTGGTTTTGCCTCAGCCTGGATCCCCTTTGGCACGTTTTTTCTCGATCGCAAGCTCAAACAAATTGAGTTTCCAGCTGACTAAATAGATACAATGAAAGCCCTTCAGATTTTAAAACCTGAAGGGCTTTTTACTGCATCTGTCAGACATATCAGACATAGGGAAAAATTTCTGTATGAGGTCAATGATGACAACACCTATCGGCTCCCTGCTTGCGGTTGATGACGATCCAGATTCACTCTATCTACTCGAAGGTCTGCTTAAACCTTTAGGACACCGCATTCGCTGTATCAGTCAGGCTGATGCCGTGATCCAGGCCTTGCACCAGGAGCCAGCAGAACTGGTGCTAATGGATATTGAAATGCCTGGTATCAATGGAATTGAACTCTGTCGTCAGATTCAGGCTCATCATAAACTTAAAGGAATACCGGTTATTTTTGTTACGGCCCGCCATGATGAAGTGGCTTTGGCAAATGCTTTTGCCGCCGGTGGCCGGGATTATCTGACTAAACCCTTCAGAAAAACCGATATTCAAGCCCGTATTGGCACACATCTGGCTCTGCATCGCGCCGAACAGCAGCTTCAGCAGCAGCTTGCGTTGCGCGATCTCATGATCACCATGTTGTCCCATGATCTGCGTGGCCCCTTAGGCACAGCCGGAATTTTTATTGAACAAATGATTGAAGGCCCATTTACCCAGCCAGAATTGATGGCTCGCCTGGCTTTACTTAGAAACTCACTTAACTCAACTCATCAGCTGCTTGAGCAGACGCTTGACTGGGCCCGCAGCATTCAGCATGATCTGCCCTTTTGCCCGGTTTGGAGCGATCTCAAACAGCTTGCACACCACAGCCTCGAAGCCTATCGCTTAAAAGCCCATGAAAAAAACATCCGTCTAGAAGTCAAAGTCCCAGATCGAGCAATGGCTTTACTGGATCCTGACCTGATCCGCACTTCATTACTTAATTTAATGAATAACGCGCTTAAGTACACAGCAGAAGGAGGCCAAGTCATACTCAGTGCTGAGTATGGGGACCGTGAAGTTAAACTCAGCGTATGCGATACAGGAATAGGAATGAGCGCAGAACAAGTCCGTGCGCTTGAGCAGCAGCAAACTATCAATAGCCGGGCTGGCACCCAGGGTGAAAAAGGCAGCGGCCTCGGCATTAAAATCTGTCAACAGCTGGCTGCCCGCCATGGCGGACGCCTTCACATTGCCAGTCAGCCTGGGCAGGGAAGTTGTTTTACGCTGATTCTGCCTGGCACCGTCCGTTTTTCAGACTAAACATCATCTTTCATTACATTTGTAACGGCTAAAAATACTCAACAACTTGTCCTATTGCTTAAAAAACCCAAAGCCAATACTCAACTGAGCTTCAACTCGTTTTTACGATTTTTACAGTTTCAGCTGGCATGCTATAAAAGTAACCAGCACAGGAGCGGCCAACACGATCAGGTTGAGAACTGAAACGGGTTGAGAACAGGCCGCTCCTCAGCTCGGTTTATCGGCAAAGTGGACCTGCGTTTAAGCGAATAAAACACCTGTATAAAGATTCCATCAAGAAAAGAATTGAAGCCTGGAGCCGTATGCCAGCGATCATTTAAACTGAAAGCATTAGCATCGCCTAGATTGGCTGAATTCTCCAGACCTTACGATGTTTTTTCCGAAGGTATGATGCAGCCAGAAAGCCTGCAGTTGACAGGAAAATGAGGATTCTGAAGACTCTTTATACGATGATTGACGCCTGGACAGCATTTGAGCAAAAGAATTATCAACTGGCCGGGCATATTTGGCTGAGTTTAATGGCAGCCAGCGAAGATGCTGAGACACACTGCCGTATTCAGCTGGGTTATGCCCTGGTTTTAATTGCCCAGCGCCAATTTCGTGAAGCAACGGCCTTGCTCAATGAACTTTACGAAATCACGGGTGATTCTATTTGCCTGCACCAGCTGGGTTATACCGCCCGCGAATCAGGCAATCTGGATCTGGCACGCACTCACTTTATGGCCGAACAAGCCTGTTTACCCTATAACAACTATCTGGCTTTAGCGGTTAATGCTTACGAACTCGGCATGATCGCCCTTGAACAGAATAAACTGTCTGTAGCCTTTCACTATGCGCGTCGTAGCGTCGAATATGCCCAACAGGCGAAAGATCCCATTGCAGAGGGTTATGCTTATCATCTGCTCGGTGAAGTCCGACAATCGCTTAAAGATCCAGAAAAAGCTCAGGATTGTTATGAAGCCTGTCAACAAGCTCTGGCTCGTCTGCCCCAGCCCCTTGCTTTGCAAAATCTCGATTTGCGTGTAACAGATTTACTGCTGCATCCGATTGCAGCAGCCTGATAGAGGCGTAAGAGGGTGAGAGCGCTGCGCGCGGTTCAGAGCGCCATTGGCGCGTTTGAGGACCTCGCTGCGCTGGTCCGTTTAGGTTAAGCAGCAGTCTTCAACACCACTCTCTTCACCTAAACAGCGCTAACGGCGCTCTAAACAGCAAGCTTTGCTTGCACTAAACCGAGCTCGAAGAGCTCTCAAACCCTCTAGGCAACCGCACATCTACTTTAAGCACCTCTGCAATATTGCTGACTTTTTGCGCCAGCTCGCGTGCCGTGAGCGAAACATCAAGTAAACAAGTCAAAACCAAATGTTTGCCGTAGCGATCCGCTAAGAGATCTTCAGGGGGCGGAAAAGACTTGTAAACCATTCCGTGTTCTTCTACAACACGCATAATCAGTTGGGCTCGGACAGACTTCATTTGGACATTGTCCATCAACTCAATATGCAGCTCTGCGACTAATTTATTTTTGCCGCGAGCTTCACTCATCATGCGCTTTTCAATCGCGTTATAAAAGGGTTTGGGCTTTTCAGCCTCATGGCGAACGAGCGTATCATCATCTCCTTCAACCGGCGGCAAAAACACGTCTTTGCCCATGCTATAGGACCAGACACAGTGATTTTGCTTATCTAGTTCAATCACTTTGGTGTG
The DNA here is from genome assembly GCA_913773825.1 of Candidatus Sericytochromatia bacterium. Classification (GTDB taxonomy): domain Bacteria; phylum Cyanobacteriota; class Sericytochromatia; order UBA7694; family UBA7694; genus CAJYHH01. Next base: position 5,629 of record CAJYHH010000891.1, read on the forward strand.
ATTAAAATAAGTAATCAAAGTATGGCCATTGTCCAGGCGCAGAGCACGTGTGGGATTAATACGGCCATTGCGGGCATGCCCGATATATTCCCAGACGGTGTCGCCTTCGGGAATCACTTCAAGTACCCGATGATGGCGTGTATCGCAGATCAGCGTGTTGCCATTGTTAAGGCGTGTGGCAAAAGTCGGCCCAAACAGTTCAGCCGTATAGCCACGGCAACCTTTAAGCGGCGCGCCATAATACCATTTTGGCTGGCCCTCACGGTCTATTTGCAAGACGCGATTGAGTAAAGCATCTGTAAACAAAACATCTCCATTGGGCAATGCTTCGGCATATTGTGGTGATGTAAGCAAAGCTTCGTTCCAGAACATCCAGATCTGGCGGCCGGATCCATCCAGCTCAACTAAACGCTTATTGCGCTGATCAGCAATTAAAGTATGGTGATTGTCCAGACGCAGGGCTGAACGAGGGCTTGCCAGTGGCAAATCAGCCTGACCTGTCAGCACCTGCCGAATTTCTTTATCTGCTTTATTAATTTCCAGAATCCGATTCTGGTCGGTATCTGTAATCAGCAGACTATGGGGGCTGTCCTGAATAAAATTGGGTTTAACCAGAGTTTGCCCCATTTCAAAGCCATAATGCCAGGTCACTTTGCCTTTGCGATTAATCCGAATCAAACCGTTATGGCGACCATCAATCAAATACAGGCTTAAAGGCATCAGTTCGGCTCCGGCCTGATGATAAAGCTCTGAGTGCTCAAAGCTTTCCTTATCGCTGGGTGTGGTGCGCTTTTGGATCAAAGCCTGCAGGCGCGCTTCCGGCGAAAGAGGGCGAACAGCAGGACGAGTATTGCGTAATGGCCCAGAAACTCGCGCCGGTCGCTTAACCGCAACACCGTCCCCTTCAACTTTAATCACCGCCTGTGGGGCATTGGAGGCTGACTGAGACAAAACAGGCTGTGAAATAACCGGAACAGAGAGAACTTGATTGAGACTTGAAGCCGTCGCACCCAAGTCAGCTAAATTGACTGACCAGATTAGCTTTTTATGCGCAGGCATCAGCTGAATAGCGCGTCTGTCGTTATATAACAGCAGGTCTTGATTGGGCAGCCTGATCAGACCGCTGGGATCAACCAGCCTGAGTTCCATCGGCATGCCGCTTTTAAAATAAGCAATGCGCTCACGCACAACGCCTCTTGCATCTAATTCAATGACTTGAAAGCTACCGGCATCTACAATTAGCGTATGGCCATTCCAAAGACGCTGGGCCAACATGGGGCGCACAAGCCCATAGTCATCAGCAAAGCGCTGTTCAAGCTGACCATCAGGACTAAACTCTAATACAGCTCTTTGTTCAG
>CAJYHH010000892.1 GCA_913773825.1 Candidatus Sericytochromatia bacterium
TGTCAGAGTTCTGGCTGTTCCGATTCTGGCCCATCGCTTGATTTTACGCTCACAACTGGCTCTACAAGGACGCAGTAAAGTCGAGTTGATGCAAGACATCGTTAATTCTGTTTCTGTGCCGCCGCTCTGAGCATGAGCAAGCCAGGCTTGCGCCAGCTTTTGCGCCAGTTTCTTGCTTTGCATTTGCAGCACAATGGCTTTGTGGTGCTTCAGCGTTATTATGAACGCCATTTTACGCCGGTTGGCAAAGCGCTGCTGTTGCTGTTTTTAATTGCCTTATCGCTGGGTATGGTTGGCACAGAAGTGCTGATTTATATGTTTTTATGCGGCTTAGGTGGACTTTGGGTTGGGGTGATGATGCTCGGGTGGTTTTCTCGCCCGCGAGCTGTCAAAGCGCGGCTGATTTTTCCAGAACGGCTCCAAGCGGGCGAAACGGCCAGCTGTCGCGTTGAGTTGCATAATGCGGGCAAACGGCCTTTGTTTCATTTAGTCAGTGAGATTTTATTGATCCATCCTGATCCCTCACAAGCGCCCGTTATTCTGTATCAGCAACAGGAAGCTTTTTGTCTGGCTGCTGGTGAAACCTCAGACTTTAAAGTTGCCTGGACGCCCAGCGTCAGAGGCGGCTGGCAATTAAAAGAAATTCAGGTTATTTCACGCTTTCCGCTGGGTTTATTTTTATGGCGTCATCGTCTGAAAATTCAATTACCCGTCTGGGTTTATCCAGATCCTTTATTTTGGCCAGAGCAACCCTGGCAGCAGCGGGTGACTCAACAGTTACAAACTCAAAGCCAAACCAGCGTGATGCGGGGCGATTCGCTTGAGTTTCAGGGCATCAGGCCCTGGTTGACCGGTGACAGTCCTCGTTTTATTCATTGGCCTTCTTTGGCTCGCACTGGCCAACTTGCTGTCCGTGAGTATCAAGAGTCACCGGGGCATCAAATTGCGCTAGTTATGCCCAGCCTTGGCGCTGATTCCAGTCTGCCAGGTATCCAGGCGGCGTTTGAGCGAGCGGTTAGTTTAACGGCCGGTCTGGCGCTGACACTAAATGCTCAGACTTTGCATCATTTGCATCTTGTCCAAATAGGCGCTGCGCTAGAATTAGCTGAGCAAGGATCTTTAAACACAGAGCGTTTACTTTTGCGGCTTGCCCAGGCGGATGTCAGTCTTGATCCAGAGCTTGAAAGACTATGGCAAATGTTAGAACAAGTGCCGCCGACGCTGCTGATTTTAGTTGTCCCGAGCTGGACGCCTGCACTTGAGCAGTTGCGTTTACAGTGTCTAAATCGCCATTGGCCACTTGAGGTTATTTCGGCCCAGACTGAGCAGGCGGGTTAGCGATGAGTAAGTTGATTCAGATTGCTCAGCCGACCCTTCCTGACTCTGGTCCAGAGTTTCAGTTAAGTTCTGCTCATCACTCGACTTCTTTAGTCATGCGTTTAGAGCACCGTCCCTCTGGGGCTTATCTGTTTTTACTGGTAATTTCTCTTGCGGCCTGGAGTTTACACAGTCTCACACGCTTGCCCTTGGCAGCTTTGTTGTTAGGGCTTGTACTACTTGCTTATCGTGTGCCCAAACTCATTTTGCGGCCTGGTCTACTGGTAACGGTTCTGACAACTGTGATGAGCTATACGTTTTTTCAATTTATTTATTTTGCCGGCCAGATCACCACACACGTCTCGATTTACCCCTTTTTGGCCGTTGAATCGATCGGCATGACCCTGCTGCTCTTGATTGCTTTGCAATGGTATAGCTGGCGATCCCGGCAATTTGACTGGCTATTGTTTAGCCTGGGAATGCTGATGATCTTTAGCGGTATTTCTTGGCAAGCTTTAAATCTAAAGTCTGTTTATCTGGCTTTAGCCTTGCTGTTTGTGTGTTTTTTGAGCTTTTCAAGATTGTTCCCTGGCTTTAAACCGCATCATGCTCGGCCCTATAAAGGAGATTGGCGCTTATTGCGCAGTTATTATTTGCGTATTGCGCTTGTTTTGGTGGTCATGGGAAGTCTTGCGCTGGCTGGGATTCGCGGGATGGAGCTGGTTGACCAGCATTTCTCAGATATGTTGACGCGTTTTTTAATGGGCAATGAGCGCGACTGGAGCGGTTTTTCAGGCCATACGCATCTACAGGGTAATAAAGAGATTGAGCTCTCAGACAATATTGCGTTTACAGTAAAGATGCCGCGTCCGGTTGATTATTGGCGCGGCAATATTCTTACAACTTATCGCGATGGGCATTGGTTCCCGCAAGAAGCTCTGCATCTGCCTGTTGCAGCTCCTAAAGGGCCTGATGCTGCCTGGGATCGCTATTTGGTTGGTGCTGAAAATATTGAGCCCTTTGTTAAAGATCTAACTAAACAATTAACGGATTCTTCTGAGTCACAGTTAGTTGATGTCCAGGTGCAAAACCCCTATCAAGGGATTTTATTTGCTCCAGCCGGTACTCGTCAGGTAGAAATTCCGGCTCAGGCCAGTCTGTATCAGAATCAATATCTGCTTTACCGCCGTGAGTTACGGGAGCGCCAGCATCATTATCGCCTTTTGATCCAATCTGAAGAGATGCTCCCAGCCCGCTGGGATCCCAATATTCTGCATGAAAATCTTGAAGTTCAGCCTCAAATCCGCAAACAGCTGGTGGGTTTAGCTCGTCAGATTACTTTTGGTAGTCGAACATCAGCTGAAAAAGCCAAAGCACTTGAAAATTGGTTTCATCAGCACTTTAGCTATAGTCTGCGAGTGGGCGAGATGCCGTCAGGGATTGACCCAACGGTGTATTTTATTCAGCAGCGGACGCCGGCTTATTGTTCCTGGTTTGCTTCTGGGATGGTACTCATGCTGCGCAGTTTAAATATTCCAGCCCATGTTGTCAGCGGCTGGCGCAGCATGGATTATAATCCCCTGGCCCGTGTTTGGGTGGTTAAAGAAAAAGAAGCCCATGATTGGGTTGAAATTTTAGATACTCAATCAGGCCAATGGCTGCGTTTTGACCCCACTCCACCAGGCCAATTAGCTCAGCTGACTGGCAGTGGTCAATCAGCCTGGTGGCAGCAGCTGGGCGACGGCTTGAGTATTTTAAGCCAGAATTTACAGCAGCAGCTCAGCCAGATGAGTTTACAGCAGCGTTTTGATTGGCTGCGGAATCAAGCTTTAAAATTGTTGGGAACACCCGTTTTTTATCTGGTGCTTGTGGGGTTTTTAGGGGTTAATCAACTGCTTAAACACCGCAAACAAACCAAGTGGTCTTTATCAACAGTTGACACTCTGAATTACTCCGAAAGTCCGCTTGAGCTAAAAGCGGTGATCAGTGAGCTCGACAAGTGGCTTAAGCTCCGGATGCTTGAACGACCAACTGAGCAAAGCCTTGATAGTTGGTTTGAAACCATAAAAGCTCAGCTTACGGTCTCTGAATCAGAAGCCTTGGGTCAATGTCTGGAACTTGTACAAGCCTGGCGTTTTGGCCCAGATCCTGAGCAGGTTGCGCCATTATTAGCAGAATGCTTGGCTTGTCTTCCACAAAAGGCAAGTCCAGAGTCTGCAGACACGATATAATACTAACAACATGATCTCAAGGCAGGCATATGACGCGTCTTCGGTCCATTAACCCAATTATTCCTGAGCCTCAGCCCAAACCCACTGCCGCAAGCGCCGTACCCACGCCAACGATGGCAGGGACTCAAGCACCTGGCACTGCCGCAGCCGTTACCACTCAGCCGCCAGCCTCTAGCCTGACGGCTGATACTGTCAAAGTTTCGGGTTCGCAGCCTGCCAAACTGGAAGCTGTTCAATTAGCTCCTGCTGTTTCACCCAGCCCGACTGAAATTCGTCGACTGCTCGCCAATCCTGCGAGCCTGTCACGGGTGTATTCACTAATTGAGCGTGAACCCAAACTAGCGGCTCATTTTAATAAGCCTGGTGGTGAAAAAGTGCTGGCCCTGCTTAAAACAGCTTCCCAGCGCCGCCTGAATGATACAGAAATCCGGACTTTGCAGCGTTATCTGGTTGAACAAGAAGGCGCCAAAATTGCCTATCGCGGCCATACAACCGGAATTGACGGCAGTTATGGCCGTTTGAGCCATAATGCAATGCTTAATATTCTCTCTCGCCCTTTGGCTGATGCATTGCCTGCTGAAACTGCTCAACCTGCCAAGCCCGCAGATGTAAAACCTGATCCGGCCCCAAGCCAGCCAGCAGCTGAAACCCCAGCAGCAATAACTGAGCAGCAGCCTGTTGCTAAGCCCGACATCCAGCCAGATGTCAAGCCAGGCGCTAAACCTGATCAGCCTGCAGAGCTTGAATCGGCCGCTGTGCTCAATCAGCTTGATGCAACTCAGGATTTACAGGCCCTGGCTGCTACGATTCGGCGTCTGCCTGCAGCTGAACGTGAAAAGTTAGC
>CAJYHH010000893.1 GCA_913773825.1 Candidatus Sericytochromatia bacterium
TTCTAGGGTTTTGCGCAGGGCACCCGGAACAGGCAGCGGCGGGGGCAGATCGTCTTCATGATCATCACTAAGTGAGCTGAGGCGTGAGCGCCAGCCGCCTGGAATAATCTCCAGCAGACCGAGCTGACGAACCAGCACATCCCAGCCGTTTTGCAGCAGGGTAACGGCAATTTCAACACGACGCTGGCCGCCTGTGAGGGTTTCATCAACATGCGGAATCTGGGCGCGGCTATTTGTCTGAGCCTGCCCATTATTACGTCCCTGTCGATTATTTAGCCTGGCCATAGGCTGGATGCCTGATAACTTTCAGGACTGCGGCTGATGCTTTCAAAACGAGCGGCCCGCTGCCAGGCGGATGGCCCGGACTCAGGAGGCTGAGTTTGAGCGGTTGCGGCTTGAGCTTGACTCTTTAGCGCCAGTACAGCCGCACTAATCAGTACCAGTTCTTGCTCAGTGGGGCTACCAGTCAGAATGTCAATCCGTGAACTCATAGCGGGATGTTTCCGTGTTTGCGTTTGGGGCCTGCTTCACGTTTGCCTGCGTTCATTTCTAAAGCCTGAATCAAGCGCAGACGGGTCTCAGACGGCAGAATGACGTCATCCACATAACCCCGCTGGGCGGCAATATAGGGATTTGCAAAGGTTTCTTGATACTCAGCCGTCAGGCGCGCTGCTTCAGCTTTAGGGTCTTCAGCACTCTGAATTTGTTTGCGGAAAATAATCTGAACTGCGCCATCAGAGCCCATGACGGCAATTTCTGCGGTTGGCCAGGCAAAGTTCATATCAGCATTTAGATGTTTAGAACACATCACGTCATAAGCGCCACCATAAGCTTTACGGGTAATCACCGTAAATTTGGGCACGGTGGCTTCAGCATAGGCATAAAGCAGTTTGGCTCCGTGGCGAATAATGCCGCCAAACTCCTGATCGCGGCCCGGTAAAAAGCCCGGCACATCGACAAAGGTAATCAGCGGAATATTAAAGGCATCGCAGAAGCGTACAAAGCGACCGCCTTTCACTGATGCATCAATATCCAGCACGCCAGCCAGACAAAGCGGCTGATTGGCGACAATTCCGACACTCTGACCGTTTAAACGACCAAAGCCGGTGATCAGATTGCCCGCAAACGAGGGCTGAATTTCAAAAAACTCACCTTCGTCTAAAACTGTGCTGAGAATCTGCTTCATATCATAGGGCTTAGTGGCTTTATCGGGAATAAAGCTGTTGAGATCGATGTTGGTATCTGGCAAATCGGCAACGGGTACCCGCGGCACGGCGTCGAGATTATTAGACGGCAAAAAGCTCATCAGATAACGCACATGCTCTAAACAGCTGATTTCGTCAGGGTACGACAGATGGGCCACACCGCTGTTATGGGTATGGGTTTTGGCGCCACCGAGTTCTTCAAAGCTGATTTCTTCACCGGTTACCGCTTTAACAACGTCAGGACCGGTAATAAACATATGGCTGGTGCCTTCAACCATAAAAGTAAAGTCAGTCAGGGCCGGTGAATAAACCGCACCACCTGCACAAGGGCCCATCACCACTGAAATCTGCGGGACCACGCCTGATGCCCGCACATTGCGATAAAAAATATCCGCATAGCCAGCCAGACTGACCACGCCTTCTTGAATACGGGCGCCGCCAGAGTCATTAATGCCAATCACGGGAGCGCCGTTTTGCACCGCGAGATCCATAATTTTGCAGATTTTTTCGGCAAAGACTTCGCCTAAGCTGCCGCCAAAGACCGTAAAGTCCTGAGAAAAAACATAGACTGGGCGGCCGTCAATTTTGCCCCAGCCCGTAATCACACCGTCACCCATCACTTTTTTATCACCCATGCCAAAGTGATGGCAGCGATGAACTGAAAATTTATCAAATTCTACAAAAGAGCCTGGATCCAGCAGATGCTCCAGCCGTTCACGGGCTGTCAGTTTGCCTTTGGCATGCTGTTTTTCAATTGCGGCCGGGTCACCGGTCAGAACAGCCTGTTGTTTTTCCTGCAGGGTGCGCAGTTTGGCGTCGGTACTGTCTGTCATCTTGCTGTGTCCTTGATATGGCCGGGTTAACCGGCTGCTGTAAGCTAGGGGCTCTGATGCCTGAGCCAAGGGTTTTAGTTGACTTTTGGCAGGTTTGAGCCTGAGGTATTTTAACAGGTTTGTTATGAGCCAGATGTTGACTGCCCGTTAAGGGATATAAAGAAAGTTTAAAAGTTAGTCCTGGGCTCTAGGCTGTGTAGGCTATCTAAAAAGACAGAAGATTTTTAGATAGCCTGGATCTTTTTGACTTTTAAGCACAGGTTTTTGTTTGTTTTTGCAGCCCACGGCCTTCCAGGCCTACAGCCCTTTTCCCCTAACCAAGATTAACTTCCCCCTAAATCCCGCTTATGCCAAGCAACTTTTTTGCGTAACGTGCCACAATACATTTATAACTGAGCCCTGACTCAGCTTCGCGAAGAGAGAATCTGTTTATGAGCGGTTTTAAAATCAATCCCAGCAACTCCGTCAATGGCCTGATTAAGGCCATGGCTCAACCTGGGACTCAACCTGCTCAACAGGCCAGTCCTGTTCAGGTTTCTCAAACTGCTCCGGTTCAATCTCCCGCAACTTTAGCGGATCAGATTAAATCTCGTCCTTTGCAAGGTGGCCAGGCTGCTCAGACTTTTTCTTTTGTAGATACTCCTGCCCGTCCGACAGAAGCCCAGCTGAGCTTTGCTAAAGACATCGAAGTTCGCGCTGCCAAAGGCGAAAAAATCAGCGACGTGGATGCTGCTAAATATCACGCAATTGCCGATCAGCTTGAAGCCAGTCTGCCTGTCCCCCGCTTAAAGCCTGCAGATGTTCCGCCTTCTGTGCGTGAAACGGATTGGGCGATTAAAGCCGAATCCCGTGCTCTCAACGATGAAGAACTCAGAGCTTATCAGAGCATTGCATTGCGCCAGCTTAAAGCAGATCGCGAAGAGCCTTTACCGGGGAATGTCACCCGCGCTGAACTTAACTGGGCCAAAAATCTGATTCAGCTTAAACAAACTGACGGCATTAACCCCACCGAGCGTCAGCTTGAGATCTATACAGATATCTACAATCGCTCTCAGACGCCCGTAACTCAGCCCCAGGCGACAACGGCTGAACTCAACTGGGCTGGTCAGCTCAAAGCCAGCCAGGAAGCCGGTGAGCCGATCAGTGAGGGTGATAAGCAAAAATATCTTGAAATTTACGCCAAAGCCCAGCCTTTAAACAGCAATCGCGTCAGCGTTTCTGATTTACAGTGGGCGATGCAGCTGAACCAGCGTGCCTCTCAGGGGCTAGCGATCGAAGACGTTGAGCTCGATCGTTATGGCGATATTCAAGACCGCCTGATGATGCAGGACCCCTCCAGTATTCAGCCCCAGGATAAAGTCGTCAGCCAGCATGAGCTGGACTGGGCCAATAAACTGGTTGAACAGACTCGCAATGGCATTCCTGCCAGCAGCGAAGACGAAAAACGCTACCAGTCGATTTATCAGCGCCAGGTAGCAGGGCGTTAAAAGCCTGTGGCTGGTTGCTCGTAGCTCTAATGAAAGAGTTTTACTTAGTTTAGCTTAGCTAAACAGGCCCTCTATTGCGTTAGAGGGCCTGAAATGTTAAATCGTCAGATAAGGTGGCTTTAAGAGGGACTGGCTACTCGCCACAAGCGACTCGCTAATCCATCTCCATCAGTTCGAGATAGGCAATTCTCATGCCCCACTCTTCTTCGACGACGGCCATCCACAGATCCCACCAGCCGGGGATCGCCAGATCCTGGTCTTCATGAGCCATTAGCGAGATGCAGTACCAGCCGCGATAGTTGTCGTTGGTGACTTCATCAGGCAGACGCGGTGGCAGGCTTTTTTCGCCGGGGTCAGCGCGCAGCGAATCCAGCG
>CAJYHH010000894.1 GCA_913773825.1 Candidatus Sericytochromatia bacterium
TGAGAAGCCATAATCTGTAATTTATTGCCATTAATCTGAAAATCCAGACCGCGCAGCAGACTATTGGGATCTTTTTCAAGCTCCGTCTGTACAGCCTGCATACCTTTGGCGATATTTTCGCGCGTCAGCGGTTTAGGAAACAGCTTTTCGAGATTCTGGCTGCGGCTCTGAGCTAAACCTTCAAACTGGATCTGCTCAGGGACAGGCTGCACTTTAAGCGTCAGCTTAATCCCTTTTTCAGTTGCAGTGGGTGTAAAATCAACCGCTAAAAACTTCTGAGAATCAAACAGCTTATCAGCCTGTCGCTGCAAGTCATGAAGGTTGATGCGATCACCTTTATCGACTTTGAGGTTTTTCTTGAGCCATTCTTCGTGAGCTCCAGCCCCTTCGATCGCAAAATCCGTAACTTTATGAGCATCAGGTTCATTATCGAGCAAAATCGGAATCGCCGGCACGGCTCCAACGCGCAGCTTATGATCTTTGAGATTGCCCCCCATACTCTCAACCACAAATTTGTCTTCAGCGACAAACAACTTGCCTTCATTCTCAAAATAAAGCTCATCGCGAAAGTTTTTGCGAATCAGGGCCTCATTTTTTTTGACATAAGAAGCAGGCGTTTCCCCTTCAGGAACGGGAATTTGACGAATGGATGAAGGATCGACGGTACGACCGTTGACATTAAGATTAGGCATGGAGCGATTCCTTTGGAGCAAGTAAATCTGGAGCAAACAAGTTTAGATCAGGGTTCAGATCAAAGCTTAGATCAAGGCTTGTTTTAATTATAAGCCCAGACTGGCCAAAACTTGCCCATGTGCTCAAAAATGCAGCAGGACATCGTCAGAAAGCAAAGATCCTTTATAAGCTTTGCTTTCTGACTAAATATGTTTTAGAACCTAAAGCCCAATATATTCCAGTTAGCTAACCAGGCTGCCCAAAAGGGCATAACCAGAATTAAGGTCAGATAATGCCATTTTTCAAGCTTTTGCCAAGGGCGCTGTTTCCATTCTACGCTCAGCAGCGCCAGCAAAATCAGACTGCCAATTAAGGCAAACAAAGGCATCGCCAACCAGGCTAATAACCAGCCATTGGGATCATTACGCATAACAAAACTCAGTTGATCGCCCACTAAGCCCGTCTGCATGGTTACAGGTCGAATCCCTGCTGTAAATAACATTCCTAAAACCGAGATAACGGCACCAAGCATCGGAATATCCCAGCCAGCGTGAGCAGGAGCTTCTGCTATATCAACTGATTCTACTTCAGGCTCAGTTTCAGTCGGCATTTCAGATGGCGAACGTTCAGATGAGGAAGGTTCAGACTCAAGCACAGCGTCAGGAATCTCTCGATGTTTTGTCTCCAAACGAGTCTCTGTGTTGGTCTCTAAGGCTCGTTTTTGAGCAATCTCCTGAGCTTCAGCTGCATCAGCACTTAATTTTGCCAACATATTGGCCTCAAAAGGCGATTCATAAGCAGACAAAAAGCGCAAAGAACGCACTAAAACTGACAAGAAAAACAGACAGAACAGCCCGGCCAATACCAGCTGAACAGGCATTCTGCGCCAGGGCTCAACAGGTTTAAAGCTACGATGTTGATCAAAGCCTTCTGTTAGCTCACCGTCAGGCTTAAGCTCAAGCAAACGTCCATCAGCATCTGTCCAGAGCTGATCGGACTGGCGTTTCCAGATGGCTCCTGACCAGCTCAAAGTATCTGAAACATTTAGTTCAGTGTGATTAAACAGATCTAATACTTTCAGTAGTGAATTGGTATCGCGCACCGTTAAACCATACTCACCTCCAGCTGAAGACTCAGGCCAGGAGGCACTTGCAGCACTAGTACTTGCCTTTGCCTTAGGCTTAATCACAGTCTGAATCAGCTGTTTAGTCCAGGTTTCTTTTAGCTGAGCAGATGAGCTGTTGTAATGCAGAAAAAATGCCAAATCCTGTTCAGGAAAAACAGCCAGACGGCTGCTATGTCCAAACCAATCAGAATCCAGATAAAAATAACGCTGTCCTAAAAGTTCACCCTCTAGCAGACCCAGTGAGCTTGTCGGCAAGTTCTCACCGCGCTTTAGACTGCGGCTTAGCAACTGTTGACGCAATTTAGGGCTAATGACCTGTGGATGTTTACCTAATAAGGCTTGCAGCAAGGGCGCAAGCTGATCCGGCTGGGCTTGCCAGTCGTGAATTTCACGCGCGCTGGCGTTTAAGCGAGGAAACAAATAACCCAAACTGTCTTGCCCAGGTAAAGTTCGGTTAACCGCTTTTGCATCCGGTAATTTAACTTCTGTCAGACCAAGTGGCTTGAGTAATTGAGTTTTAATCAGTTCAGGCAAGGCTTGCTGGCCCGTGCGCTCAGCCAATTGACCGATTAAGAGTTCAGCAAAACTTGTAGAGCTAATGCTTTGTCCTGGTGCGGTTACAGTCGGCTTCAGATCTTGTTTAAGTAATTCAATCAGCTTGGGTGTTTTGCTCGGCAAACTTGTATAAATTCCGGCCTCACGTAAAGGCAGACCACTGCTCCGCTCCAGCAAATGACGGACGGTAACAGGACCAAAAGGCTCACTGACAGCGTACCCGTCTAACAGGTAGTTAATCGGTTCATCAAGCGGATATTTTCCCTGTTCAAGCTGTTTGAGCACCATCAGCGCAGCAAAAAGTTCACTGATGCGGCCAAGCGGAACTGTCGCTTCTGCCTGCATACCCTGAACATGATTCAGCAAAATCTGATCTCGGCTAACAATCGTTAAAGCAACTGCTGGATCTTTAAGCTGTTTAAGTGAGTCGCTGGTCGCGCTGACAAAAGTCTGTTTTAGATTCTCTGAAGCAGGTGCGGCCTGAGCAAAAGGGGCTAAAACCATCAGTCCAGACAGTGAAAAGAACAAGGACAGCCCGCAGGCTGCCCTCAAAGAATGTTTAATAACGGACATCATAATCCTTCTAAAAAATGAGGGCTGCAGGCTGCGGGCATTTTGCCCAAAGCCCGCAGCCCAGAGCTCTAATCGCTCTTGTTAGCTCTTAAAGAGCCTGCTCTCTAGTGAGAGGCCAGGATGGCTTCGATGCTGGGATAGAGACTGTTGTTCTGATTCCAGTAATCGATGATCTGACCGTTAGAACGGATGATCCAGGCGCCATGATAGTGATTGTCGGGACTCATCACGCGCACCATGCGGTCGCCGTGATGGAAGGTCCAGTGACGGCCATCTGCATAGTAATGCTCGATGTCGAGACCCTGACGGGTTTTGATGTGGAAAGCTTCGTTGGGGATATCCCAGCTGGTGTCGACCACAAATTCAATCACCTGCCAGATGTTGCCGGACTCAAGGAAGCCCTGGTCAACGGCCAGACCGGAGTCATTCGGCAGGCCAAAAACTGCGCAGTGAGGGAAACGGCTGGCAGCATACTGCAGGCTGCTTTCACGACCCCATTCATGATGCAGAGTGGTCAGAACGTTGTGCACCAGGCCAAAACCAGCAATGTCACGCTGATTGGCTTCAACAGCGCCCATCATATAAGAGCAGAGCTGATCAGCACCAGCAGAGAAACCAACAGTCAGCAGACCGCGGTCTTGGCGATCATGAAGAATACGCTCAAACAGGTTGGCATCACCAAAGTAACGCTCACCCAGAGCTTGGTAACGCTGATAACCTAAGGTGCTGCTGCCGCCACCGAGGATCACCACTTCGGTTTCTTGCAGCCACTGGAACAGGGTTTCAACATCCTGCTGACTCATATGGTCGTTCCAGTAAAAATTACGAGCTTCGAGGCCCCATTTTTTGAACATGTCGAAATACCAGCGGAAGGTGCCCCAGCTGTATTCCTGACTGTCTGCAGAACCCATCGACATTGGGAGATAAAGCACAGTTTTGTTGTCAGGGCTGCGCAGAGCGCGCTCAACGATCCACCAGCGGTGAATTTCTTCGCTACGATTGTGAGAGCTGTAAATAAAGGCTGTCGGGAACATGGTTGATTTACCTCTTATGTGGTCTTCTATGGTCTTGAAAAGTCTTCAAAGATAGACGGGAAGTTAAAATTTAGTTTAACATAGGGGGTGTGATCTTAAAATAGACCCAGCTTAATTTTGATTGCAATTGGTTTTTGTTAAATCAGCATTAAGAGATGTCAGTCAGATTCAGGCCACGCCTATAATCGTGACAAGCCATATTAGACCTTTTTAGGAGCGAATTCCATGGTAGCAGTTGGTGGTGCCCGCGCCCTTGATGGTGCCCTTTTCTATACCAATACAACCCAGTACGAAAATTTGCTGCTCGACATCCGCACCCGGATGCTCGAAACCCAAGATATTCGGACGCGTCAGAGTTATAAAGCCGTTATTCGCAACTATGGCAACATTGAAGAAGAAATGTTCGCTGAGCGCAGTACCAACGTTACAACGCCCAGCGCGAATGCAAACTACAACAACCCGCTTGGTGATGGTGTTTACGCCATGGCTCAAGGCACACCGCTTTTTGCCGAGCAAATGTACACAAATAACACTCGCTATGCAGGCCTGGTAGCGGTTGCATCTACTGCGAACACTATCAATGTTGGCACCAATATGTATGATTTGCCGACTACTTTTCACGTTGGTGAAGAAATCGAAATCAACGGTGAGCAGAGAACCGTTACAGGTGTCACCCAGCCAACCGCAACAACAGGTGCGATCTTAAACCTGGGAACAGCACTCTCAGCAGCCCCACCGATTGGTTCACTGGTTGTGATTAAAGGTCGGGAACTGGTTAATCCCCATCTTAACGAAACCTATCGCGTTACCGACAAATACAGCAGCTATGTTGTTGATCAAAATCGATATCAGATTGATCGTAACCAAGGTTATGTGCGCTATCGTCCCTCTACACCTGTTGGCGCAAGCACTGATGCTAGAAGTATTTGGCACCCTGAAGACGCAATCAATGTCCCTTATTACTTTGGCAAAATGATCCCGGTCAAGATCGCTCCGCCGCCAGCTGGCCCAACAACTGATGGTGTCACGGGCAATGAAGAGCTTGGTAATCCCGTTGATCCGGTTTTACAGACTGCGCTACCCGCAAGTCTAGATACACCTGTAGCGGGAACCCTAACTAACTTTCCAATCTTGACTCCACCCGATGGCCAGTATTCAAATATTCGCATTACGGTACCAACTGGTGTTTCAGTTGAAGTCGAGCTCAATGGCGCTAAATTAGCTGTTCAGCATACTGGCGGAACCTTTACAATTCCGTTCTTTGACCCCAATTATGAAAATGACCAATTAAAAGCCAATGAAAGCATCGATCCAGATGTCTATATTCAGCGCTTTGTTAAAGCGGGTGACAATAATCTGGTCATCAAAGCCACTCGTACATCTGCAGCCAATGGCAACGCTGGCGTATTAGTTGAAGGGGTCTTTAATGGCGTTGACCTCACCACAGGTGCCCTTGCCGCAACTGGCAAACCCCACGCCGCCATTTCTGTCCAGACTTCGGACTGGTCAGCTTCTCGTCATTCAATTCTGGGTATTGTCGGCAAAGTCGACTTTGATTTAGGTGATCGTATCGCATTGGAAGACTCCAGCGATGAAATCGCCAAAGCCCAGGGTGTTCTTGAGTCCCTGACAACCCTGATTGCCGGGACCGACATTAATCAGTTTCAAAGCATGCTCTCAGTGATTCGTTAAGAAGGAGTTTTTAAATGGTCGTACCTGTTGTTTTAGCCGGTTGTAGCTTCGATTATACGCCTATGCGTCGGGAGCAGGCCCGCCTGTCCAAAACCCTCGTGCTGCCCAGTCCTCGTGATAAAGACGATACTGCTCAGACACTCGAAATCGAAGACAATCAGGCAACCCCCTTTAAATATCCCACTTTTATCAAAGTGCGCTACGACAAAGAAGGCAATCTGCCCGTGTTTGAACTCTACGTCAAAGACAACTTTGACCAAGAGTATAAAATCAGCAAAGAGCGTCGTTTTAACAGCCGCAATAACACCTATATTGACCCCACGCTCAACGGAACTCTGACAACAACCCAGGGTGTTAACGATGATCCCTTAGTTGCAGGAACACTGTTTCAGAGCCAGGTCAACAATAACTATGCTGTTGATCCGATTACCGGTGAAATTTATCGTAACGCTTATTACGATGAGGGCGCCCGTGTCATTCGTGACAATAATGGCAACACTCCTACTAACGGCGCCTTTATAGGTCAACGTGTTGGTACGATTAAGTTTGACGGTATTACTGGCTTAGGTCTGGCTGCGGTTAACACCCGTATTGCGGACATCAGCAACGCCGTTGAAGGCGTCACAAAAGTCCTTAGCGTTGCCAGCAGCAATATGGATGCGGTCATTAATCTGGTTAGATAGACTCACAAAAGTTTTTTGAACCAGGCTTAAAAAGCAGAATACTTAAAGCCCCCGAAAAGAGATCTTTTCGGGGGCTTTAGCTTTGAAGATTTAAACTTAGGAGAATTATTGAGTATTACAATCCCCCTAAGCAGTAGGCCTAAACTAGCGTTTGACGGCTTTTTTACGCAGGCGAATATTCTTGGGCGTGACTTCGATTAACTCGTCATCTTGAATATATGACATCGCTTCTTCCAGATTGATTAAGCGCGGTGTTTTTAGCGGGATCAAGTCATCAGCGCCAGCTGAACGCATATTGGTCAGCTTTTTAGCTTTACAGATGTTAACCGGCAGTTCTTGGGGACGGTTGTGTTCACCAATAATCATGCCAACATAAACTTCTGTACCAGGTGAGATAAAGAAGATGCCGCGATCTTCAAGCGCCTGAATAGAATAAGCTTTGGCAGGGCCAGCTTCAATACACCAGATCGCACCGTTGCGTGACTGAGGCAAATCGCCTTTATAAGGCTGATAGTTGTCAAAGGTTGAGTACATAATGCCTTCACCCTTGGTCAGGCGGACATAGTCTGAAGAAAAACCAATCATGCCACGTGCCGGAATCGCAAAGCGCAAGATACTGCGGTTTTGAGGAGTGGTTTCCATATGCACCATTTCGCCTTTACGACGTCCAAGCGCCTCAATACAAGAGCCCACATAGTCACCAGGCACATCGAGAACCAAGCTTTCAATTGGCTCAAGGGTCTGGCCGTTTTCTTCTTTGAGAATCACTCGCGGACGGCTAATCTGGAATTCAAAACCTTCACGACGCATCGTTTCAATCAGGATACCCAGATGTAACTCACCACGACCGGAGACATAAAAGCTATCTGTTGTGTCACCGTCGATTACTCGCAGACTGAGATTGCTGAGGGTTTCGCGATACAGGCGTTTACGCAGATGACGAGAGGTCAGGAACTCTCCTTCACGCCCCGCAAAAGGGCTATCGTTGACAGAAAAGGTCATCTGCAGAGTGGGTTCATCTACATGGATTGGAGGCAGAGGCTGGGGATTTTCGATATCAACCAGGGTTTCACCAATATGAATCTCACCCACACCACTAAAGGCAATAATGTCACCAGGGTGAGCTTCGGTAATTTCTTCACGCTTAAGGCCCTGATAACGGTAGAGCTTCCCCAGATTGACGTTGCGCTTTTCACCGTCATTATCAGAAATGGCAATGCGGGTACCCGTGCGCATAATCCCCTGAGACAAACGGCCAATGCCGATATGGCCCAGGTACTCATCATAATCGATGTTAGCAACCTGAAGCTGAATCGGTGCGTCAACTGGGGCATGCGGAGCCGGAACTTTTTGAACAATCATTTCAAATAATTGCTGCATATTATCGGGCTGGACATCGGGATCATCCGTGGCAAAACCCTGAACGCCAGATGCAAAGATATATGGGAAGTCGCATTGTTCTTCGCTTGCGCCAAGCTCCATAAACAGATCTAAGACTTCATCAATGGCTTCCATGGGGCGTGCAAAGGCACGGTCAATTTTATTAACGACCACAATCACGCGGAGATTTTTTTCTAATGCTTTGCGCAGAACAAAGCGAGTCTGGGGCATCGGGCCTTCAACTGCATCAACAATCAACAGCGCGCCATCAACCATACCGAGAATACGTTCAACTTCACCACCAAAGTCAGCGTGACCAGGGGTGTCGACAATATTGATACGGGTATCGTAATACTGAACGGCTGTATTTTTAGCCAGAATGGTAATTCCACGTTCACGTTCAAGGTCGTTAGAGTCCATGACTCGTTCAACGATGCGTTCATGAGCTTGAAAAGTCCCGCTCTGCTTGAGTAATTCATCAACGAGGGTCGTTTTGCCGTGGTCCACATGGGCAATCACAGCAACATTGCGTAAAGCTTCACGTTTCATAAAAAGTCCTTAAAGGGCTATTGGCTGTTGACTGCAAGCTAATTTGCCCAAAGCAGCAAAACTCGTCAAGCGAGCTGAACTTGAAAAGCTTTAGGGAGCCGTCTGAAACTCGAACAAGCGAGGAGGCACAGAGAATAAGCTGACAAAAAACAGCAGTTAAATCCAGTATAAGAGATAAGTATCGTCAGCCGCTGCTAGATAGATTCAACAAAGCATGAGATTTCAGGACTTAAAGCCAAAAAACTTAAAACTCCAAGCCCTGAATAAACAGTTAGCTCACCAACTCTATTACCAACTCAAAATCTGAGTCAGCAATTTACGGTTGTCTGCTTCGTCCAGGTTAGCTTTGCCGTTACCGTCAGAATCTTCGTTTGACCATAAAGACGTATCTCCAACCAACACCACTTTGCCAGCTCCATACGCTGCTGCACAGATAACCGCAAACGAACCGCTATTGTCTGCAATCTGGAAGCTATTAGAACTGGTACGAGCGATCAGATCACCTGTTGTAGCAGAAGCGCCTAAACGGACCGAACCGGATTGATAAAGCTTAAGCTGGCTTAGACCTGTTGTCACAGGATGAGCCTGAAACCCCCCAACCGTTAAAAAGCCACTGCTGTTTTCACGCAAAGTATCCAGACCAAACTGAACATTTAGCGGCATAAGCAACTGATTTACAGCAGAACCATTAAAACCTGCAAAACCAGCCCACTCACCTGTCACAATCAGTTTGCGGCCACTTAATACAAACGCTTGAATGGCGCCAATTTCTTCAACACTAAAGCTGCTGGCTGGGCTTAAAATCAGCAGAACATCTAAATTATCAAGCTGGTCTAATAAATTGCCAGTGAGTGTTTCAACCTGAAAACCAGTTGCTGTAATGGCGCTTTGGAGGCCAGCATAAGGCCCTAGACCCGCTGTACCCGCTTGCCCTAAAGGACTATGCGTTGCATCAAGCCCCAGACGTAAAGGACCTGTTTTAGTTGCTAAAGTCAAATCGCCTAAATCCTGATGCTGACCGGACTGAACACTAATAGAACGCGACAAAGGCTGAAATCCAGCTTTAGAAATAGCCAGTCTTACATCACTGGCTGCGCTATAGCCAAATTGAAAACGTCCTTCGTTATCAGTAGTAACAGTCTGACGTGAATCAAAGACAGAAGCCCCTACAACCGGACGACTATTACTGTCTAAGACTCGCCCTCTCAGACTGGTATTTAACGGACTTAAAACAATCGCAAGCAAAAGCTCTTTCTGACCTTGAGTTGCTAATTGTCCAAGATTAGCCTTACGTGAAGCGGCTTCATAGCCAGGAGCAGTAACTTCAAAAGTATATTCTCCACCCTGACGAAGCTCAGGAAAGTTAACCCGACCACTGGCATCTGTTGTGAGCTTAACGGTGGGCTGAGTTGGACTGGTCGCACTCACTACCGCACCAGCAATCATCTGGCTGCTGCCATTCTGAATCTGGATTTGAACCTGAACTTTAGCCGTAGGCAAAGGTGTACTGCCTGGGCCGGGTGAATTAGAGCTGCCTGGATTAGGCGAAGCACTGGGATTTGCATCAGGCGAAACGGGATCTGTACAAGCTACTAACAAGGCACTTAACAAGAGAGCACTTAAGACTCTGATGGATTGTTTTGTTTTAATCATGGGCATCATGCTCCGTCCACTTTAGGGCGCGATAGGCATTCAGCTTGCCGTAGCCCGAATCTTCATCAAAACCCGGCACACCAATATCGTCAGCCGTTGTAATCAAACGAGAACGAATCTGAGCCGGTGTTAAATTAGGCTCACGTGATAACATCAGTGCAACCACACCCGTTACATGCGGGCAGGCCATTGAAGTCCCTGATGTTGAAGCATAACTGGTGCTTGTTACGCGTTTAGCAAAAAATTCAAAAGTATTGTAAGTGGGCCAGGTCGACCAGATCTGCTGGCCTTCCCGTAAAGCAGCAGAACGTCCACCGCCACCAGGTGCGACAATATCAATTTCTGCGCCGCCGTTAGAATAACTCGCAACCCGATCAAATTCAGTATGTGCACCAACCCCAATCACACCACTATAGGCAGCTGGAACGGTAATCGGTGAGACTACTCCATGGCTACGGTCACTTTCGTTACCAGTGGCTGAAACAATCGGAATATTTCGCTGTAAGGCAAGACGAATCACATCAACAAGTGCCTGTGTACTTTTAGAAGCAGGGCCCCCAATGCTGATATTAATCACTTTTGCATTTTTATCGATAGCGCGCTGAAAAGCAGCTGTCAGAGTTGCGGCATCTGTATTACCAGCATAGTCAGTTGCTTTAATCGGCAGAATTTTAATTCCACCGCCGGCAACACCCGCAACACCAATGCCATTGTTCATAGATGCGGCGATAATCCCCGTTACATGGGTACCGTGACCATTGCCATCACGTCCACCAAAATTAATCACATCGCTTGTCAGGGCATTGCGATAGATATCTGAGCCTTTTTCTTCGTTATAAATGTCTTCTAAAGGCAAAAGATGGTCAACTAAATCAGGATGATTGGGATCCACACCAGAGTCAATCACCGCAACGGTTATACCAGCGTTACCCGTAGTAAGTCCCCAGGCCAAATCCACTTTGGAACTCTTGATGTTCCATTGCTGGCCATAACGCGGATCATCAGGCTGAACAGGCGTCTGCTGAATCTGAAAGCCCGGCAGGCTAAAACTGGGATTGGGCTCTGCATATTCAACCTGACCAGAAGCCTTGAGCACATCCATGCTCTGCAGCAATGAACGATCATCGGGAATCCGTAATTTATAAATACCCGCACTGCCAGAAAGCTGATCCACAGAACTCGCCTGAACCAAAGCACTCACTCGATTGAGATCGGCAGGATTTTTGAGCCTGATAATCACATCACGGCTATTGGCGATACTGACATGTTGTAAGACAGTCCGCGCATCCTGAACAGGTATACCAGAGTGATTATCGTTGTGAACAACACCGGCAAGATTGACAGTGCCACAAGCACTGAGAAGAGCAAGCGCAAGCGCCGCGCTGAGCTTAGGAGTAAAGTCTTTGAGCATTTGTTACATTCGGGTAGAGCATAAAGATTCGGAGAGCTCTGGCCGGGTTAAGGCTCGGCGGAAGCTGAATCCGGTATGTATCAAAGGACTCCTGCCGCACAGGCCGGGTTCCATAAATCTGATGAAAGAGGTTTACCGTAGCGGCAGGCGTCTTAGGCCTAAACGTGACAATCATCTGTCCTCCACCATCTAGAGGGATTTGCGTATAGACCATTGTGCCATTGGGCAAACCCGTTTGATTGTTTTGATTTGCTGAATTGGGCGCTGAACTTGCAGCCGGACTAGCAGGGGTCTGAGGCTGCACCTGGCCCTGAGCATTTACAGGTGAGGGCAATTGCATCGTGTAATTAGGCTCAGCGTATTGAACCATACCACTTTCAGTGTACAAAGCAACGGCTTCAGCCACACTTAAATTTTGCGGTAGACGTAAACGATAGACATCTACTCCAGAAATGCGACTAATCTCTGTAATTTGATTGCGGGAATTAAAAAAGCGAATATCGTCACTGCTCATATCAGGATTAAATTTAACCAGCATCTCACCAGGCAAAAAATCCTGAGTTTGTACAGCCTGAGCATTAGGAACCGGTGTGAGATTTACAGCCTGGGGATTAATATGATCTGCTACCTGGTAAACAGGCGCAGGATTGGTGGCATCAACTGTCGGCAAACTGGCAAAGAGCTCAGCATACTGATCAAGCGTCCGCAGCTTTGGAACTTTAAAACGCCAGGTCTGCTTGTCGACTCTGGCAATAATTGGAGCCTTAAAGGTCTGGCTGAGAGTCTGAACAAAAGTCTGGCTGACTTCTGTACGAAAGTGAACCGTGACTTCATCATTAAAAGCCGCGACCGGGCCACTCAAAACAGCCAGGACGGCAAAAGTAAACAGAGCAGATACCGTTTTTTTCATGGGCTTATTATAACAGGGCGTTCTGACAGAGATAAAGGCTTTTATGGAACTGTCCCAGCACGCTTAATCAGCGCCTAATACTGACCAACACGCGAAATTGAACCAACAGAGCCCCAGGCGTACCACAGATCATAATCACGATAATCAGATGCCGAAGCCCGATAATTATTGCGGTCTGTATAACGTGGCGTCAGAGCGTCACGATAACGCAGCGCACCGCGTCCACCCATCGCGCGATTCATGACCCCTGCCGGTGGCGGAGCTGAAAAAGTAAAGCGAGGGTCCCCAGTACCAGGCGCACTTTGGCTCGGATTTGAGAACGAAATATCTACATAACGCTCAGCAGGATTGGTTGCTGTGGGATTGACTTCATATTGAACCGTACTAATTCCGCCAGAAACTGTCGGAGGAGCAGATGAACTCCCAGTGCCACCCGACGCTGTCCAGCTCACGTTAAAGCTGAGAAAGAGATTTCCTGAAGCATCAACATAGAGCTGAGCAATCTGGTCACTTGTCCCGGCAGGGTTATTCGGACTGTTATTGTCTGCGCCACCTGTCTGGGCGTCCATCGTGACATAAACAGGCTCATAAACATAAGGGTTATTAACCGGATGATAAGTCGCCGGAACATAAGGGTTATTTGTCGCATCATAAGGCTGATTGGGATCTTGCAATACAGGGTTGGGATTGGCAAGACGTCGGGATTCATAAGGCGTTAAACCCGTTGGTTGGGGCGAAGCTGTTGAATAACTACGCCCATTAAGATTAGCACGAGCCTGAGCGCCGTCTCCTGTACGAGTTGGCGTACCGACCGGGCCCCCACCTAAAGCCAGAAACTGCTGAGCCGTAAACGAATTGGTAACGGGTGTGCCTGGTGGAACCTGGGTCGGCGTTGAACCTGTACCAGTAGGAGGAGCCGCACCAAAAAAGTCGCCATGCCCCGTAAAACCAGCCTGAACCGTCCATTGTGCATAAGTAGCAGCTGCTGCTTCCCATTGCAACTTAAGCGTTGTGATTTCAAACGAGAAATTAATCAGAGCACTGGCCATCTCAAGCAGATCCATCGTGGTGGTTTTGCTCATAACGGCCAGGGTAATCGACAAAGCAGAAGAAATCATTTTTAAACCGGCGCCAGCCGTGAGCTCAGCAATCGCGCCCTGACCATCTACTTTTTGGCGAATCTGGGCAGCCAGCTGGTTAGCGGCTTGAAAGCGCTGTTCAAGCAACTGCTCTGCGGCATCCTGACCTGAGACGATACTTTGACCAAGAGCCTGGTTGACCTGGTTATAAAAGCTAGGGATTTTTTCCTGGACGTCTTCTTTTGAACGCAAGGCCATTGCGTCAGAGCGCATTGCTTGAATGGCAGGCATAAACAGTTTCTCCTTTGGTGCCGGGCAAAGTGGCTCTTGATTAGACTAAATCTAAAAATAATGCAGTTAAATTTAAAAGCCTGTGCAGACAAATAGAGCCGTCATGATTGTAGAAGGAACCCTGCTTGCCTGAAGCAAGCAAACAAAAACCTAATCAGCATTTAAAAATCCTTAAAACAATCAGGCAATCTTGACAGCGCTCTCTTGTCAGAGCTTTGATGAAGAGCAAACAGTAATGTCTTAATTTTTGACAGGAGACACAAAAGACTCTATGAGCAATCCCCAAACTGACAACACATCAGATGCAGCAATTCACAAAAGTGATGCTGAATGGCGTGAAGAATTAAACCCTGAAGAGTATCGTATTTTACGTAAACAGGGAACTGAGCGACCCTTTACAGGTAAATACTGGGATCACCATGGCCAGGGACAGTATTTATGTGCAGCCTGTGGCCAGGCTTTATTTGAATCAGATACCAAATACGACTCCGGAAGTGGCTGGCCAAGCTTTTATCAGCCGATTCAACAAAAGGCTGTTGAAACCGAAACGGATACCAGTGGGCGGGAAGTTCGGACTGAAGTTCACTGTTCGCGCTGTGGCGGGCATTTAGGCCATGTTTTTGATGATGGCCCCAATCCAACCGGGCTGCGTTATTGTATCAACTCTGCTTCACTTAAATTTGAATCAGAGCAATAATTTTTAGGACCATTCATTCCCTGGAATTCTGTGACAGATTTACGAATTTCTAGGGAATTTACTTAATTTTTTCTAATTGATTTTTTAGCACTACTCACACAATATTTACATCCGCTTAGACTTATAAAAAAGCCGTTAATACTCTGACAAGATAACGTTTTTTGCATAGAAATCAAGCTTGGGCTCCCTTACGATAAGATCAGTTATTGCTAAGTACGCATACAGCAGTTAGATGATCGCCAGGGGAGAAAAGTATGAAAGAACAAACGTCACGTCAGGAACTTGATAATAAGCTCTATAAGGTTTACCGCGTCAGCATGTACGCTTTTGGAGCGCTTGTAGCGGGGGCTATTTTAGGCGGAACCTGGTTTGGTTTACAGATGATTCAAAAACATGACCAGAAGTATAGTGCTGAACGTGAGGTCAAAGTTAAAACCAGTGGTCCGGCTTTAGCCAATCCGTTTAGAGACGCCGCAACGGTTCAATTTCGTCTACCTTACTTACATGGCGCCGATCCCAATACTATCCGCTATATCAGCGCTATTTCTCAGCAACAAACCGGTAAAATTCGCGACGGTTTTAAAGTGAATGGCGAATATCGCTCAGGCAGCATTAAACAAAACGTTGATATGGCGCTCTCTTGTAAAGGCGCCCTTTGCCATCTTGAGTTTACTTTACCCGCTCGCTTGGTGTTAACCCCTCAATTTGATGGCAAACGCTTTAAGTACCCCAAACGCAGCTTTCAGGTTGCCAGCCATGGCTATGTTTTTGAAGTCCTAGACTCTGAACTGGGCGGCATTCACCCTGAAGGTAACGCAAATGTAGCGGCCTTTAGCGAAAACCTGAACGTCAAACCTTATTATCGCGAAGCCTTTTACGACGCCAAAGGGAAATGGATTCAGCCTGAAACCCGTAAATAAGCGGCAGGCTTAGCTCTAAAGGTTTAAAAAACTATTCCAGCACGGCCCGGGCGATATCCACACGCCCGTGGCCGGCGTATTTATCTTTACCCGTCATAATCACATCTTTAGCTGTACGTTCAAGCTGAGCCCGAACCTGAGCTTGAGTCCAGTCTGGATGCTGACTGCGCACCAGAGCAGCGGCGGCAGTAACAAACGGTGCCGCCATCGATGTACCTTCCATAATGCGATAGCCATTACCTTTCGACATCGGATAAGTCGATAAAATTGCTTTACCCGGCGCCGCAATATCTACCCAATCGCCAAAAGTCGAAAAACTCGCCCAGCCATCAATATCCGTTGTGGCAGCCACCCCAATTGCTTCTTCTGAAGCACCTGGATAATACTGAGTATCTTCTTTGCCCGAATTACCGACTGCGGCTACAAAAACCACGTCTTTGGCAATCGCATACTGATAAGCCGCTTTAGAAGCTTCGCCTTCCATGGGGCTTCCCCAACTTGCGTTAATCACTTTGGCGCCATGGTCTACAGCCCAGATCACAGCCGCCGCAGAGCGGGCGCCTTCAGAATGGCCAAAGTCATTAAAAATCCGCACAGGCATTAGTTTACAGCCCGGCGCCACACCCGCAACACCTATACCGTTATTGCTGCGAGCGCCAATCACGCCCGCAACGTGAGTACCATGGCCATACCCATCAACATTGCCTCCAGGAGCAGGTTCTTTGAGCGTAAAGTCAAAACCAGGCACTAACTGCCCCTGAAACTCAGGATGAGAACCATCAATGCCTGAATCAACTACTGCGACAATCACTTCTGGACGCCCAGGCTGGGTGCGCCAGATTTTATCAGTACCTGTGACGGTAAAGCCGTATTGTGCGGGTAATAAGGGATCATCCGGCAGATCTGTGCGGGTACGGGGAGGCATTGACCCTGGTAAACGGGCTTCTTGGACAGGCAGAGTCAGACGGGTATTGGCTTCTGCCCAGAGCGAGCGTTCATCTCGACGCAAAACATCGACCCCGCTAGCGCCGCGAAAGAGATACATGTTTAAGCCAATTGGCATCACCAGTTCAAGGCGATTTTCACGCGCATATTGCTGGGGCGAGACACCGGCTTTGAGCCTGACAATTGTTTCACCGGCAATCGCCTGATTCCCAGGCTGTGCAGACGCTTGACGCACACTATTCTGGCCTTGTAAACGGGTGTTTTGCCCCTGAATCGGTACAGTCTGGCTTTGGCAAGCAGCCAGTAAAAGTGTCAGGGCAAGGACAGAATGAGAGCGAAAATGATTCAACACAGCGCGTAACCTCCGGCGGTCTATCGGTTTATCTATTAAGCCAAATGAGAACTGTCATAACCGTAAAACCTTGATACAGGCAGTTTAGCAACACCTGTTCCGAATGGGGAGATAAGAATCAAGCAGCAGGAATTTTTCAAAATCCCATCACTCGCCATAGCCCTAGCGCCAGAAGCACACTAGAATGGGCATATGCCTGATGTTTATTTGCCCGAAATTCACGCCACTGGTTTATTAGCTGCTTGCCGTCGCTTTGGTTTACCCGTCCCATCTGAAGCCAACTCAGAGCACCCCGCCACACACTGGCTGAGTCAGCCGCCAATCCAGCCAGACAGCCTGCAGAGTACTTTTAGCTGCCTGACAAGCACTGATCCAGCCAATACTAAAAACACTCAGATCTTGTCCTTGCCTGAGCCACTTGAAAGCTGGGGAGTTGCCAGACTTGAAGAGCATTATGATGAAGATCTGATCCAGCGCCCGAGTGATCCGGCCCCCTGGACTTTGTCTCGTCAGCAATCAGAGTCTGAGCACCAGCATCTGCGAACCCTTTTTGCTGACTTACGCCTGACCTTAGGTGATCGAGATTGGCTGATTTTTTGGGG